>JBCCIS010000038.1 GCA_039028155.1 Pseudomonadota bacterium | reverse complement strand
GGACGTCGAGCACCGCGTCGCGGTCCAGCGCGCCGACGGTCGTGCCGTCGGCATCGACGACACCAAGCGGTTCGTCGTGATCAAAGACCATGGCCGCCACGTCGGCGATGCGGGCGTCCGACCTGATGGTCGTTGTTCCGTGCGGACCGGATTTCGCTATGGCGCCGGCGGACAGCACCTTGGCGCGGGGAATGTCGCGGGTGAACTCTGCGACGTAATCATCGGCCGGCGCGGTGACCAGTTCCTCCGGCGTGCCGATCTGGATGATCGCACCGTCTTTCATGATCGCGATGCGGTCGGCCAGCCGGATCGCCTCGTCGAAATCGTGGGTGATAAAGATGATGGTCTTGTGCAGCACATTCTGCAGGCGCAGGAACTCGTCCTGCATCTCGCGGCGGATCAGGGGATCAAGCGCGGAGAACGGTTCGTCCAGAAACCAGATCTCCGGTTCCACGGCGAGCGAGCGGGCGATGCCGACACGCTGCTGCTGGCCGCCAGAGAGTTCGCGCGGATAGTAGGTCTCGCGGCCCTTCAGTCCGACGAGATCGATCATCTCAAGGGCCTTGGTTTCGCGCTCGGCCTTGCCGAGGCCCTGGATCTCTAGCGGGAACGCCACATTGCCCAGTACCGTCAA
This sequence comes from Pseudomonadota bacterium, assembly GCA_039028155.1. Taxonomy (NCBI): domain Bacteria; kingdom Pseudomonadati; phylum Pseudomonadota; species Pseudomonadota bacterium. The sequence continues at coordinate 46,974 of JBCCIS010000038.1, read as the reverse complement.
ATGCGGCAGCAGCGCGAAATGCTGAAACACCATGCCCATGCGGTGGCGCCGGAGCTCCATGAGCTCCTTTTCACCCATGTCGAGGAGGTTGCGGTCCTCAAACAGCACCCGGCCCGCAGTCGGCTCGATCAGGCGCGACATACAGCGTACCAGGGTCGATTTGCCGGAGCCGCTAAGCCCCATGATGATGAAGATCTCGCCTTCGCGAACGGTGATCGTGGCGTCGCGGACGGCGCCGATGACCTCGGCGGCAGCCAGATCGGCATCGCTGGGCGCGCCGCCGGTGCGCTGAAGCACGTCCCCGGCGTTCTGCCCGAACAGCTTCCATACGTTCTCACAGGCGAGTTTTATCGGACACGCGTCGCCGGTCATCGCTCCTGGCCCTGAAAAGACGGATGGCCGCCGGGATCTTCCCCAGGATCCCTAGAGCGGGTCACGGTCAGGTGGAACCGTTTGACGGTTCCACCTGACCGTGTGAATCCGCTCTCTATCTATGAATAGAGCAGATTCACCTGCCTTGATGGGTTCGCGAAGCGATTCCATTAAGGCAGGATCTGCTCTAACGGCCATCATCCTAGCACGATGGGATTACTCGCAGGACGTCCAGGCCTGCCAGGTATCCTTGTTGGCATCCATCCAGGCGCCAACCACATCGTTCAGGTCCTTGCCTTCCAGATCGACCTCGGCCACCAGGTTGCCCATGGCGTCGTTCTCGATGTGGAAAGCGCGCACGGCGGAATAGGCACACGGCCACTTGCCCTCGCCGTCCTTCCAACCGACCTTCTTGATCCAACCGCGCGGCTTGCCGCAGTCATAGGCCATGTCTGGGTTCACGCCCCATGCGGGATCGCTGTAGCACTCGTCGGCGTAGCTCGGGAATTCCACCCACTCGCCTTCGAACTTGGTCGGCGCCCAGTGCGGGGCATAGACCCAGCCCAGGAACGGCGCTTCACGCTGATAGGCCGACTGCAGCTCGGCGAAGAGCGCGGCGTCGGTGCCCGCGTGTACGACCTCGTAATCCAGGTCGAGCGCTTCGGCGCGTTCATCGTCATAGCCGCCCCAGGTGACCGGACCGCCCAGATAACGGCCCTTGGGCGCGGTCTCAGGCGTCGAGAATGCTTCGGCGCAGTCGTTCAGCGCCTGCCAGTCCGGCAGCCCTGGGCACTTCTCTTTCATATAGCTGGGGTACCACCACTCCTCGATGGCGAACATGCCGGTCTCGCCCAGATCGAGGGTCTTGCCGGTTTCGAGCGAGGCCTCCATCGCGTCCTTGCCGGTGGTCTCCCACATTTCCATCGCGATGTGCAGATCGCCTGACTCAAGGCCGGCGAACTGGGCGATGTAGTCGGCCTGAACGTATTCGACGTTGTAGCCCATCGACTTCAGCACCTCGCCCATGATGGTCGTGGTGATGTACTGGCCCGTCCAGTCGTGCAGGGTGAGTTTGATGGGGTCGTCGGATTCCGGCGCTGCGGCCATCGCCTGGCCGGTCAAGAAGACGCCAAGCGCACCCGCCAGCGCCGTCGTACGCAAACTTGTTAACATTTCTTACCTCCCCGTTGGTGTTGTGTTGGACCCGCGCGGCTTCACGCAGCCGTCTGGTCACCATGAAAGCGGCAAATCTCCTGTGAAACAAGACAAATCAACAGCATCCCACACAAATGCAGACGAAACGCCGTTTGATTCCACATGTCAGCATTTGTATTGATTCTAGGTATACTGTCTAGATTAGTGGCCTCTTCGGAGAAGTTCCATGCATGCAACGGAACGACAGTCGGCCATCGTCACGGCGGTGCGCGAGCGCGGCCTGTGCGGTGTCGGCGATCTCGCGGAGCGGCTGCAGGTCTCCGACGAGACAATCCGCCGTGACATCCGCCGGCTCGCCGCGCGCGGTCTGGTGCGCAAAGTGCATGGCGGTGTCGCCTTGCCGGAACCGCTGCGCGAAAGCGCGTTTCGCCAGCGCATGGACGAGCATGCCGAGGCCAAACGCGCGATCGCCGAAGCGACGGCCGGCCTGATCGAAAACGGCGAATCCGTCATGCTGGATACAGGTACCACGACAGCCTATGTAGCGCGGGCGTTAGCCGGCCACCGCGACCTCTTGGTCGCCACCAACTGCGCGGACATCGCGCGCACGCTTGCCTCGCGCAACGGCAATCGGGTCTATATCGCCGGCGGCGAGATCCGCGCCGATGACGGCGCCGTGCTGGGCCATGAGGCCATCCGCTTCGTCGAGCGCTTCCAGGTGCACACCGCCATCCTGTCGATCGCCGCGGTCGATCTGGATGCCGGCCTGATGGACTACTACGTTGACGAAGCCGAGTTCTCCAGCGCGGTCATCCGTCATGCGCAACGCGCCGTTGTCGTTGCCGATCACGCCAAGATCAACCGGCGCGCGCCCGTCAGGGTCGCCGGCTTCGAGGATATCGACGTGCTGGTGACCGACCAGCAGCTGCCGCTCGACTATGCCCGACGTCTCGAAACCGCCGGCGTCAATCTGATCGTCACGAGTTAAGCCCAAGCACGCTGCAAGCGCATCATTCCGTCGCCATGCAAGTTTGCTATAAGGACCGCGTGCCGATCGTCCGCCGACAAGGACGACGGAACCAGGGGGCACGCTGATGACATTACTTGAAGTCGATCGTCTGACGCGCCGTTTCGGCGGACTGACAGCCGTCAACAACCTGACCTTCCAGATCGAAGCGGGCGCCATTCATGGCCTGATCGGCCCCAACGGCGCCGGCAAGACGACAACATTCAATGTCATCAGCGGTTACTACAAGCCGAGCGCCGGACGCATCGTCTATGACGGGCGCGACATTTCCGGCATGAAGACGAGCGCGATTACCGAACTCGGTCTGGTCCGCACCTTCCAGGCGACGACGCTGTTTCACGAGTTCACGGTCTTCGACAACGTCCTGGTTGGCTGTCACCTGAAAGCGCGCGTCGATCCGTTCAGCGTGCTGCTAGGTCTGAAGAAGGACCGCGAGGCGGACGCCAGAGAGAAGGTCGACGAGATCCTCGCGTTCATGGACCTCGCCGATCTCAAAGACGAGCTGTGCTCCAATCTGCCGCATGGTCTGCAGCGCGCCCTCGGCATCGCTGTCGCGCTGGCCACCGAACCGAAACTCCTGATGCTTGATGAGCCGTTCACCGGCATGAACCCGGAAGAGACCCGGCGTATGATGGATCTGATCCGCCAGGTGCGGGACTCCGGCGTCACCATTTTGTTGGTCGAACACGACATGCAGGCGGTGATGGGTCTTTGCGAGCACATCACCGTCCTGAACTTCGGCAGCCTGTTGGCCGAGGGCGCACCGGAGGCGATCCGCGCCAATCCGGAGGTCGTCGAGGCCTATCTGGGAACACCCGTTTAGGCCGGCTTCTGGCAAGGATGCTGCCTCTTGTCGGCGCTCCAAAGCCTGCTCGTCGAACGTCACCAATGACAAAGCACCGGCTCCTCCTATAGCGTCTTAGCTGGGCGCGTTTGCTGGAGGGGGCGGTGTGACAGGCTCGTCAAACAGCAGGGTTCGGCTGGCCAGCATGGTCGGCAATGCGCTCGAGTGGTACGACTTTGCCATCTACGGCTATTTTGCCGCGACCATCGGGTTTCAGTTTTTCCCCGACGACGATCCGGCCGTCTCGGTGATCGCGTCATTCGGCGTCTTCGCCATAGGCTTCCTGGCACGTCCGGTCGGCGCCGTCCTGTTTGGACATTTGGGGGACAGGGTCGGCCGGCGTCGCGTCCTCGTTTTGTCGATTGTTCTGATGGCCGGTCCAACCACGCTGATCGGCTTCTTGCCGACCTATGACGACATCGGTTTTTGGGCGCCTGCCATCCTCATCGCGCTGAGGCTCCTACAAGGTCTTTCGGTCGGCGGCGAGATGACCGGGTCCATCACGTTCATGGTCGAAGGCGCACCGCCATCCAGGCGCGGCCTGGCCGGCAGTTGGGCCTATCTGGGCGTCGGCATTGGGTTCCTGCTGGGCTCGGCCGCTGGCTCCCTGGTGACGTGGCTCCTGGATGGTGCGGCGGTCGATGACTGGGGCTGGCGGCTGCCATTTCTTTGTGGCGCGATTATCGCGGTGTGCGGCTACGTGATCCGACGCCATGGCCTGTCAGAGACATACCATCCCGAAAGCAGCAGCGCGCCTTGGTACCAAGGCCCGTTGCGCCAGGCGCTGGCCACCCACGGCCGCCAGATGATTCAGGCCATCGGTATCGCGGCGTTCTTTGCCGGCGGCTTCTATCTGATCTTCGTTTATCTGACGACCTACATAACCCGGGTGGTCGGCGATCCGGCGGCGGACGCGTTCGATATCAACTCCATCAACATGATCTTCTATACCGCCCTCTCGGTCGTTGGCGGCGTGTTGGGCGATCGCCTCGGATTCAGGCGGATGTTGCTGGCGCTGGCGGTTTTGGGCGTGGTCCTGTCATGGCCGCTTTTCTGGCTCGTCGACCAGAGCGATCCGGTGTTGTCGTTCCTCGGCCAGTTCGGCTTCGTTCTGATTCTGGCGCCTTATGGCGGTCTCTTCGCCACCACCATGGCGCTCCTCTTCGCCCCGAACGTTCGCATGAGCGGCTTTTCCGTCTCGTACAATGTTTCGTTCGCCGCCTTGGGGGGAACTGCGCCACTGGTCGCCGCCTATCTTATCGATCGCAATGCCGGAGATATGTCACCGGCTTATGTCCTGATGGTCTGCGCGGCGATTTCAATAGCGGCAATTATTTGGGCATGGCGCGACCTTCCGACTCGATCGGACAGGCCGCCGGAGACCTGACATCGGCTACGATAGCCGCCGCACGGCCGGTTACTGACAGGCAATCAGGGCATCGTTACCGTTAAGCCGCCAAACACCGATGGGGAGAGGCGTGAGCCAGACATCCACGCGCCGCCGGGTCCGCGTTGCCAGCATGGTGGGCAATGCGCTCGAGTGGTACGACTTTGCCATCTACGGCTACTTCGCCGCCACGATCGGCCTGCAGTTTTTTCCTGACGACAATCCGGCCGTCTCGGTCATCGCGGCGTTCGGCGTCTTTGCCATCGGCTTTGTGGCACGCCCGATCGGCGCCATCCTGTTCGGCCACCTGGGCGACCGCGTCGGGCGACGGCGCGTGCTTGTCATTTCGATCCTGGTTATGGCGGTTCCGACGACGCTGATCGGCGTGTTGCCCACCTATGCGGACATCGGAATCTGGGCGCCAGTCATCCTGATCGCGCTCAGGCTCCTGCAGGGCCTCTCGGTCGGCGGCGAGATGACCGGGTCCATCACGTTGATGGTCGAGGCTGCCCAGCCAGCGCGGCGAGGGCTGGCCGGCAGTCTGTCCTATTTCGGCGTCGGCATCGGTTTCTTGCTCGGATCGGCCGCTGGATCCCTGGTCACCAGTCTGCTCGACACGTCGGCGGTCGCCGATTGGGGCTGGCGCATTCCCTTCCTGTGCGGCGCGCTTGTTGGTCTATGCGGTTACCTCGTTCGCCGCCAGGGTCTGTCGGAAAACTACCAGCCTCAGGACACCGATCTGCCCTGGTACAACGGACCGCTGCGCCAGGCGGTAACAACGCACGGTCGACAGATGATCCAAGCAATTGGGATCTCGGCGTTCTCCGCCGGCGGCTTTTATCTAACCTTCGTTTACCTGACGACCTACGTGACCCGTGTTGTCGGGGACCCTGCTGCAGATGCATTCGACATCAACACGATCAACATGGTTGCCTACACGATCCTTGTGGTGGTCGGCGGTGTGCTCGGCGACCGTTTCGGCGTTCGTTGGGTGCTGCTGGTGACGACGGTCGCGGGGCTGGTCTTTGCCTGGCCTCTGCTCTGGCTCGTCGATCACCACGATCCCGTTCTGTCGTTTCTTGGCCAATTCGGCCTGGTGTTGTTCGTTGCGCCCTATAGCGGCTTGTTCGCGACGACCATGGCGCTGCTGTTCGCCCCGAATGTCCGCATGAGCGGCTTCTCTGTGTCATACAACATTGGCCTCGCGGCGCTGGGCGGGACCACGCCCCTGGTCGCCAGCTATTTGATCAGCCAGGACGTCGGCGATATGGCGCCGGCCTACGTCCTGATGGTGTGTGCGGTGATATCGATCGCGGCGGTGTTATGGGCATGGCGCGACCTGCCGGCGCGGCAAAAACCGCGCGGCGCGGCTGTCGACACATAGACCGGCGTTGGCCGGCGCCATGGCGCTTGCAAAGATCTAGTAGAGTGCGACGGACACTGTATAAGACAAGGTGACACGATTCTGTTGGGGCGATCATGCTGTTCGAGGTCAAGGACCTGGAGGTCCATTACGGCAAGGTTCAGGCGGTCAAGGGCGTCAGCCTGCATCTTGAGACCGACAGCATTGTCACCCTGATCGGCGCCAATGGCGCGGGCAAGAGCAGCACCCTGCGCACGATCTCTGGCCTGGTGCGCGCGTCCGCCGGCGAGATCCTGTTCGAGGGCGAACGTATCGACCGGTTGCCGCCGGAGAAGATTGTCGCGCGCGGCATCGCACAGGTGCCGGAAGGCCGCCATGTCTTCCCCGAGCTCACCGTGCTTGAGAACCTCATGACTGGCGCCTATCTGCGCAACGACAAGGACAAGATCAAGAGCGACCTCGACGAGGTCTTCGATCACTTCCCGCGCTTGAAAGAACGCCGACCGCAATACGCCAAGACGTTGTCGGGCGGCGAACAGCAGATGCTGGCCATGGGCCGCGCGTTGATGGCGGCACCCAAACTTCTGCTGCTTGACGAACCCTCGATCGGCCTGTCGCCGGTTCTGGTGCAGGAGATCGCCAAGATCGTGGTGGAGATCCATGAGCGCGGCGTTCCCGTGGTGTTGGTTGAACAGAACGCGGAGCTGGCGCTGAAGATCGCCGACTATGCCTATGTCATGGAGACCGGCCGCGTCGCTTTGGAAGGACCGGCCGCCGAACTGCACGAGCACGAACACGTCAAGCGCGCCTATCTCGGTGGCTGATGGTCTGGTGTTTGAGCGACCATCTCTGGGAACGATGGATGGAAAGCGCACGCACCTTGCTCAGCTCGGGCGCGCTGGATGATGCGGGTCGCCTGTGGCGCGCCGCCCTTGACATGACAGACGCCTTCGCGCCGAACGATCCGCGCCGCGCCGCCAGCCTCGATGCGCTCGGTACGCTGGCCGAAGCCGAAGATCACCGCGATGCCGCCGTGCAGTTCTACGATAAGGCGCTTCAAGCCTGGCACGCCGCCGACGACTGGGTCGCCGTCATGGGGACGGCGCAGGCGGCGCGCAGCTCGATGTTTCACCTGCGCCTTGAGTCGAGATACCCGGGCGCCTATCCGGAGATCACCCGCAAGCGTCATTACAAGAGCGCCGCCGCCGGGCGCGCCGGATGCGCGGCGAACCTGGCGGTGTTGCGCGGCGACCAAGACGGCCTGCGCGAGGCGATGACCGCGCGGCGCGACGCCTTTGGCATGCGCGAATCAGGTGCTGCCGCCATGGCCGCGGAACTTGTTGAACCCGTTGACGCCGATGTACTCGATCGGTGGAATGCGCGGCCGCCTCAACGCTTTGACGATGAGCGCCGCCTTTACGCCGCCGCGCTGCTGGCGCCCGTGCTCGCAACAACGGACACTCGATAATGAGGATCACCGCGATCCGCACCACTCCGGTCAACCTGCCGCTGGAAGCACCCTATATCTGGGCTTTGGGTGAACATCCCGGTTTCTCCAAAACCATCGTCGAGGTCGAGACCGATGAAGGCCTCGTCGGCTTGGGTGAGGCACCGTCCCACAACGAGGCCGCGACGATTGAGGGCTTCGCCGAACGCCTGATCGGCACCGACGCGCTCGACATCGCGGGCGCGGAGGCTCGCTGTTTGCCGGAGGTCAGAACCAGCGCCAACACCGATGACGCCAGTGCGCTGCGCGCGTTCGGTGCCATTGAGGTCGCGTTGTGGGACCTACGCGGCAAATGCTGGAATGTGCCGGTGTCGACCCTGCTGGGCGGGATCGTGCGCAGCGAGATCCCGTTCACCGAGTACTTCGCCTTTCGCGCCACAAAAGACGGCAAGGGCGGCGAAGCAAGCCCGGAGGCGGTCGCCGACTATTGCGCCGCCATGCACGACGCCCACGGCTCGACCTGGTTCGAAGGCAAGATCTCGTTTGCGGATCCCGCGCTGTCGGTCGCTGTCGTCAGGACATTGCGGGAGCGTCTGGGCGACGACGCCATGATCCGGCTTGATTCGAACATGGCCTATTCGGTTCCGACGGCGATCCGCATCGCGCAAGAGATCGAGCCGTTGAACATCCGTAATTGGGAAGAACCAGTCGGCAGTTTCGAGGAGATGGCGAAACTCAGACGCCACACCGCGATCCCGTTCTCGGCGCACCCGCCCGACCTGCGCCGCGCCGCCGCTCTTGGTTCCCCTGACGCGCTTGTCGTCAACATTGCCGCGCTCGGCGGTATCGCGCGAACCCAGCGCTTCATCGGCGCCGCCGAGCAGATGGGCATCGACGTGTGGTTCTACAGTGGCGACGGCGGCATCATGACGGCCGCTTATCTGCACATGGCCGCCGCGCTTCACCACGTCCGCGAGCCCAGCCAGTCGTTGTTCGCTTGGCAGGCGCTTGACGTGATAGAGGGCGGACCGTTCCGGCAGAAGAACAACGTGGTGCCGGTCCCGAGAGGCCCGGGACTGGGCGTCACCCTGGACCGCGACCGGATGGCGCACGCCCACCAGCAGTTCGCCGATGACGGTCCGCTGAGTTACTATATCGATCCCGCGCTCGGCGGACGCTATCGGCGCTTGCCGCTCGCCTGACTATCGCGTTAACCCAACGCCGCCACGCCGGCGCAGGCCGTATGTCATTGGGATGTCGTCAACTCCACAGCATCGGCTGCTTTCTTGTCTCGGCTGAAGCGCTCCTTGATCTTGCGCGGCAAGGTTTCCAGGCCGGAGGGCAGGAACAGCATGGCGAGGATCAGGATCGCGCCATAGAACAGCGGGCGCAGTTCATCAACATTCAGCTCGCGCAGAATGACCTCGTTGATGACGGTCAGAACGATCAGGCCGACGATCGGACCCCACAGCGTCGCCGTGCCGCCGACGATCACCCAGATGAGGACATAGACCATTTCGTCGACGTCGAACCGGTTCGGATTGATGGTGCCCAGATAGTGGGCCAGAAGCGCGCCCGCCAAGCCGGCGAACACCGAGGCGATGACGAATGCGAGCGTACGGTAACGCCGCGTGTTGACGCCCAGCGAGTCGGCGAGCTGGTCCTGCCAGTGGACGGCGTGAAAGGTGAGGCCGATGCGCGAGTTTTCGATGCGCCACAGAAGCCACAGCGACAGTCCGACGATAATCAGCGCGAAGTAGTAGAACGTGACGGGTTCATAAAACTCAAACGGGATGCCGAAGAGTTCAAACCCCGGGAACTCCGGGATCAGCTTGATGCCCTTGGGCCCACCGAAGGGCTCGCGAAAGCGCTTCCACAAGAGCCGGATGACCTCGCCCGCGGCGAACGAACCGATCAGGAAGTAGAAACCCTTCATGCGAAACAGCGGGAAGCTCAGGATGAACGCGACGAGACCGGCAATCGCCGCGCCCAGCAGCATGGCAATTGGCACGGGAACGCCGACTTGCTTGGTCAGTAGGGCCGAGCCGTAGGCACCGACACCGACGATGACGACATGGGCGAGTGAAAACTCGCCGGTCAAGGTCAGCAGCCGATAGCTGGCGACGATCAGGATGTTGATGACCAGAAAGACCAGCAGCTCCTGCTGGGAATAGGTCACCAGATGGGGCGCGATCATGAGTGCCGCGAAGCCGACCACGCCGGCGATCCAAAGCCACATCGTGCGCTGCGGGCCGCGGCCCGCCACCGCGCCGCCGGCCTGACTCAAACCCGCAAGCAGCAGCGGGGCGAGGATCAGGAGAGCCCAGATCAGATAGCTCATGCCCGCTCCGGTTTGCCGAACAGGCCGTGCGGCCTGACGATCAGCACGGCGAACATCAAGAGCAGACCGACAATGTCGGCGATGACGCCATCGGCGAAGGTGGTGACGAACGTCGCGACGAAGGCATAGAGGATCGAGGCGATAACGGCGCCTTCAAGGCTGCCGACCCCGCCGACGATGATGACGATGAAGGCGGCGATGATGACCGAGTGGCCCATATAGGGGCCGGTCGGCACGATGGTGGCGGTCAGCGCGCCGGCCGCACCGGCCAACGCCGCCCCCAGCACCATGGCGAGCATGGAAATCTTGCCGATCGAAATGCCCTGCAGCGAGGCGGCTTCTGGATCCTGGGCGACCGCGCGCAGCGCCCAGCCGAGTTTGCTACGCTTCAGAAACGCCCACAGCGCGCCTAACAGCACAACGGCGAAGGCGATCACGACCAGACGCTGGGCCGAGATCGTCAGGCCCTCGATGCCGAAGAGTTCGATGCTGCCGTGATAGGGCCCGGGTATGGATTTCTTGCGGACGCCAAAGGCTTGGACCGCGAGCGCCTGCAGCATCAACAGGACACCGATCGACATGATGAGGCCGCCGAGCGGGTTATCGCGCATCGGGCGGAACAGCGCGCGCTCCATGATGAGCCCGATCAGACCGACACCGACGATAGCGACCGCGACGCCCAGGAAGAACGGCAGCTCGTTCTGAGAGAACACCCAGAACAGCGCGTACGCGCCGACCATGTAAAGTTCGCCGTGCGCGAAGTTGACGACGCGCATCACACCGAAGATCAGCACCAGGCCGACGGCGATCAGCGACAGATAGCTCGCCGCATAGATCGCATTGAGACAGGTCTGAAGCAGCAGTGCGCCGTCAAGCATAAGGCATCACTCGGATTTGTTGGTGACAGGACCGCCACGATGACAACGGACCCTCCCCCGACACGCCGGAGGAGGGTCCGATTTGGTCAGTCACATAAGGTCAAGATGCGCGATGGTGCGCCGGCGCCCTAGGAGCGCTGGTACCACATCTCACCCATGTCCTCGAACTTCTTGATCATGATGTCCTTATGCTGGTCCCACCAATCGGGGATGCTCTTGAACTCCACGATCACGGCCTTACCGTTCTGGATCTGCACAACCGGCCAGTTGCCGACCAGCGCGTTGTCGATGCCGAACAACTCCTCGCCCCACCAGTTGGCTTCGCCGAAGGCATGGGCGCCGATGCCGCCGTCCTTCATGCCTTCCAGCACGGCTTCCGGCTCGACGCTGCCGGCCTTCTGGGCGCCGGAAAGCCAAAGATCCAGGATCGACGCGTACTCCCACGAGACCGCGCCCCATTCGCCGGGGTGCTTTTCGTTATAGGTTTTGAAGAAACCGTTGGGGTCGCCGAAGTTGATGCGCGGATCGTTCAGTGCCGGATCGTCGAAATCGGGGAACTGGAAGATCATGCCTTCCATGAACTCCTCCGACGTGTTGGCAATGATGTCGGCATAGAAGTCGGCCGTGCAGGAAATGATCTTGCCCTTGTAGCCTTGCTCATAGGCCTGCTTGCACAACTCGTTGACGAACTCCGCATAGGCCGTATCGAGGCACAGACAGTCCGGATTGGACGACAGCATCGACGTCACCACCGGCGCGAAGTCAGTGGTCGAGATGTCGAAGAAGATGGTGTCGTTGACGGTGATACCGTGGGCCTCGAACGCCGCCTGATAGGTCGCAACGGACGGACGGCCGATGGCGTCGTCCTGGCCGCAGATGACCGTGGTCTTCACGTCCGGCATGTTCTCTGCCATCCACCACACGCCGGTGACGTTGTAGATCGGATGCACCTCCGCCGGGGCGACCAGATAGGGTGTATCCGGCGACAGGTCCGACGGCAGCAACGTGGACACCAGCATCTTTTCGCGGTTGGCGATCGGCTGCACGGCGGGCCAAGTGTCGCCACCCAACATCTGGATGAACTTGACGCCGTCTTCCTTGATCAGCTTGGTAGCGCCGGTCTTTGCCTTATCGGGCAGGTACTCGTTGTCGAACGAGACGATCTCGATGTTGTACATGGTGCCGCCGATTTCGACACCGCCCATGGTGTTGTGGTCGTCGGCCCAGATCTCACAGCCGTAGAGGCCGGGCAGCCCCCAGGCGGCGACGTCGCCGGTCAGTGGCGCCAGGAACCCGATCTTGATTGTTTCGTTATCCGCGTTCGCCTTGCCGGGACGGCCAACACCGGTCAGCGCCGAGGCACCGACGGCAGCCGACGTGCCCAGGAAGTGACGGCGGTTCAGATGTCTCATGGCCATTGTTACGTGTCTCCCCAGATTTCATGAAGCCAAGCACCGCCATTATAGGCAGGAGATTGATTGGTTGGCGATTCCGACTTCGCTGCTGGGCCGGCACAGAACCAGCCCAACCAATTCGACGCCGCGACTCCAGCAGCGCGGCTCCGTTCGTTCCACAAAATCTGACGCTAGAGACCACCCAGAGTGAAAAGGTGCGTCGACCGGCGCATCGAACCGACGGTGGGAACGCCAAATGCATGATTCACAAGGCGTTCGAATTGGGCTTCCGCGGCGCTCAATTGGTATGGAATTGGTCTGGCCTCATTCACCACGGCACGTTGGTTGCGCGCGTCGTCGATGCGGTGCTATGCAGGATGCAAGGCCTCGTCGAGCGAGGCCAAATGGGCGGTTACCACGAACATCGGGGTGGGACAAATGAGCGATACCAAAATGTGGGGCTCGGAAGAATTCCAGGGCCTCGGCTACGAATTCGATCCGCAGTTTTTGCTGACCGACGCGCAGAAGGAACTGCAGGAAAAAATCATCGCGTTGAGCGCATCGACGCTGCGCGACAACGCCGTTGATTCCGACAAGACGTTTACCTTCCCGCGCAAGAACTTCGAGGCCCTGGCCTCGATCGGCGCGCTGGGACTGCTGGTGCCGAAGGAGTTGGGCGGCATGGGCGAAAGCCACGTCGCGTCGGCCATGGTCGTCGAGACGGTCGCGCGCTACGGCTGCCCGTCGACGGCAATGTGCCTGACTATGCACTATGGCGCTGTGTCGGCAGCCTGCCTGCGTCACCACGACAACGACACGATCAAAGACATCCTGTCGCGAATCGACAAGGACGTTCTGATCGGCACGCTGTCCTATTCGGACCCGGAGACCGGCTCTCACTTCTGGTATCCCGTCTCATCCGGCGCCGAGAAGACCGATAACGGCTGGAAGGTGCTGAAGAAGTCGTCCTGGACGACGTCCGGCGGCTTCGCCGACTGGTACATCGTACAGACGACCAGCCCGGATTTCGGTGGCGATTATTCGGACCTATCCTGCTGGCTGATCCTGGCCGACGAAGTCGACGCCGATGTCGCCGGTTGGGACGGCATGGGCATGCGCGGCAACCAGTCGGGCGCGCTCCTGGTCGACAACATCGAGATCCCCGCCGACCGCATGGTCGGACCGAAGGGCGACGGCGCCTATTCGAACGACGAGTCGGTCGATCCGTTCTTCCTGATCAATTCGTCCAGCGCCTGGAACGGGATCGCCATGGCGATGATCGATTTGACCAAGCAGCATACGACGCGCAAGAAGCACGTTGATGTGGGTTTGCGGGTTTGCGACTACCCGACCATCCAGGACTATGTCGGCGAAGCGATCATCGGCACCAATGCCGCCCGCATGTTCGTCTACAGCATGGCGCGTGCATTGGACGACGTGACAAACAACTGCGATTGGTCGATCCACAAAGGCGACCAGCTGAACCTGCCGCGTTCCGACCTTCTGCCGTGGATGTGGCAGATTAAGTTCCAGGCCGCGAAGAACGTGCATGAGGTCTCCGACAAGATGCTGCACGCCTGCGGCGGTTCGGCCTACAAGGCCTCTCTCGGCATGGAGCGCTTGTTGCGCGACGCCAAGGCCGGCTGGGTCATGGGCCCGACCAACGAGGTGCTGCGCCAGTTCGTCGGCAAGTACGCGTTGCTCGGCTTCGACTCGCTGGACTACTGGAACCAGGCGATCAACGAACGCGCCATCGACAACGAGGTAAAGAAGATGGACGCCGCGCAAAAACGCGCCTTGGCCGAACGCCTGATGAGCGAGGCAGGGGCCGAAGCGGCCGAGTAGCGACCGCTTCATCCGCACTTAAAGAAACGGGCCGGCGCCTTACCAGGCGCCGGCCCATTTTTTGTTCAGATGACTAGCGGCAGTTTACGAATCGTCTTCCGCCTGATCCTGAATCCACTCGCCGGAATCCTCGACATCCTTGCCGGCGCCCTCGACCGTGTTGCAAGCGGTGATGCCAAGCGCGAAACCGATAATCGCCAACAACGACAGAATACCCTTCATGCTTTTTCCTCCTCGATGAATGGGGTGATGCATTATGACCGCGGCCGTTCCTTTTTGGGATCATAGAATGGGAAGGGAACGACGGTCGCTGGAATACGCTTTTGATGGCCGTCGAGCTTTCCGACCTCGACCTCGGTGCCGGGCTCAGCATGCGCCACGTCCAACCGGGCCAAGGCGATGTTCTTCTTCAATATGGGCGATTTCATGCCGGATGTGACAACGCCGATCTGCGGGCGGCCGATGTGAACGCAGTCGCCATGGCCGGCGGCTTCGCCACCTTCGAGCTCCAGACCGACAAGTTTCTTCTGCGGGTTTTCCTTGCGCCGGACCAGCGCGTCGCGGCCGACGAAGTCCTCGCCGTGTTTCAGCGCGACGGTGAAACCGATGCCGGCTTCGAACGGATCGGTCTGATCGTCGAACTCGTAGCCCGCGAAGATCAGACCGGACTCGATGCGCAGCATGTCGAGGGCGTCGAGCCCGAGCGGTGTCAGGCCATGGGGTTCGCCCGCCTGCCACACGGCATCCCAGACCTCGGTCCCGTGCTTGGGATGGCACCAGACTTCATAACCCAACTCGCCGGTATAGCCGGTGCGCGACACGACGACCGGCACGCCGTTGTGGCCGCCGATCCGTCCGATCGCGAAGCGGAACCACGCGATCTCGTCCATCGACGGCTGCGTCGGCGGCGTCCAGATGACGTCGCGGAGGAGATCGCGGCTCTTCGGTCCCTGGACGGCGAAGTTATGGAGCTCGTCGGTCGACGACTTAACCCAGGCGCGCAGGCCCCATTCGACCGCCTTCTCGCGCAGCCATTTGCCGCCATAGTCGCTGCCGCCGACCCAGCGGAAGTTGGTGTCGGACATGCGGAACAGCGTGCCGTCGTCGATCATGCCGCCGTGTTCGTAACACATGGCTGAATAGACGACTTCGCCTTCGGCCAGCTTCCTGACATTGCGCGTCAGGGTGCGCTGCATCAGTTCCTCGGCGTCGGGACCGGTCACCTCGAACTTGCGCAAGGGGCTAAGGTCAAGCGCCACCACGCCCTCACGGCAAGCCCAATACTCATCGACCTTGCCGTGGTTGTTGTAGTGGGTCGGCAACCAATAGCCGTTGTATTCGGTGATGTTGCGGGTCAGTTCGGACGTGCGTGCGTGGAACGCGGTTTCCTTAGTCATTTCGGGTTCGGCGTCGGGCGTCATGCGGAAGGCGATCGCTTTCTTGAAAACGTTCTCGGGGGCGTAGACCCGGGCCATGATGTCGGTCGGGTTCCAGCCGTTGGCAGCGGTAATGTCGTCGGGGCAGGCCGAGGCGATACAGACCATGTCTTCCAGCGCGCGCACGATGACATGGTCGCCGGGCCTGGACCACGGATCGTCCAGATAGAGCTGGTGGTTGTCGTCGATGTTGGTGTTGTAGAAGAAGTTGATAGCCTGCCAACCACCGCGCGGCGCGATACCGTAGGGCGCCAGCGCGTTGTTGAAACTCTCCGTGCAGTTGACGTGACCGGGATAGCCGTTGTCGTCGTAGTACTTCGCCGTGCAGGCGAAGCCGAACGTGTCGTGGCGTCCGACCATGTCCTGGATCAGCTCCAGCTTGGGCTCGAGGTCGGTGTCGTAGAACTTCGAGAACAGGCCCGGACCCGGATAGATGGCGCCCATCAGCGTGCGCGTCGCGGTCGGATCGATGTCGCGCTCGATACCCTTGTCGAGTTGGCGGGTCGCGAAAGCCTGAAAGTCCGAACACTCGCGCCCCTCGATATCCATGATCTGGATGAACTCGCCCGCGCGCACTTCAAAGGCGTGCGCGGTGCCGGCGAGGATCCGGTGCTCGTGACGCACATCGGCAAGCGGGTCGGGCAACGTGGCTTCGGCCGCCCGTTTGGGATCGGCCCGCTGAATCGTCAGCTCAAGCGCCGTCGCCGGATCGTGCGCATCGACCGCCATGTCTTCGCCCGGTGCGGCAACAATGACGAGACCGTCGTCGTCGACCGTGAACGCGACCGTTTCGAATGCTGGCGTCTCCGCGCCGAAACAGTGAATGGCGCGATCAAACGCAAGGTCAAGGCCACGCTTTTCGAGCGCCGCCAGCAGATCGGCCCCGTTGGCGCCGCCGGCTTTGACCATCTGTCGCAAGCCGTGGCCGGGCCCGCCATCGTCAGCGCCCAACAGGCCGGGCGCCTCGCGGCCGTCAGCGGTGACGGCGACGACTTCGCAGGCCTGACGGCCTTCAGGATCCATGATGTGAATCTGGTCGCCAGCGAACACCGGCACCGTCACCGAGCCGCCCCCGGCGACGCGGTACTGTTCTTGTCCCGGCTTTGAACGGGCCAGACCCGGCAACAAAAGTCGCGGCCGGACTGGGCTGGTCTGGGATTCGGCCAAGGCCATAGTCATCATCCAGCAGTTTGTCGTCCGGGGGGTCGCGGCGACGAGCTTACTGCGCAAGACCGCATCGCCGCAACCGAGGCGGCACGGCCCACGATAGTCAGTAAAAATTGGAAGTCGGTTGCTGTTAGAGCAGATCCTGTTTTGATGGAATCGCATCGCGGCTCCGTCAAGGCAGGTGAATCTGCTCTATTCATAGATAGAGAGCGGATTCACAGGGTTAGGTGGAGCCGACAGACGGTTCCACCTAATCATGACCCGCTCTCAGTCCGCGAAGGCCTTTTCAACCACGTAGTCGCCCGGCGCCGCGTTGGAGCCTTCTTTCAGACCCGCGGCCTCGACCAAGGCCCGCGTGTCCGAGATCATGGCCATGGAACCGCAGATCATCACCCGGTCGCTGGCGCAATCGAGCCCGTCCATGCCGATATCCTCGAAAAACCTGCCACTTTCGATCAGGTCGGTGATGCGGCCACGATGAACGTGGTCCTCGCGGGTTACGCTGGGATAGTAGGTGAGCCTTCCCTGCACGACGTCGCCGATCAGCGGATCATGGACCAAGCTCTCAATCAGATCCGTACCGTACTGAAGATCCGCCACGTTGCGGCATGTATGCGTCAGCACGACGTGCTCGAACATATCGTAGGTTTCGGGGTCGCGGATAAGGCTGGCGAAAGGCGCTATACCCGTTCCAGTGGAGAACAGGAATAGACGGCCGCCAGGCTTGAGCGCGTCGAGCACGAGCGTGCCCGTCGGCTTGCGCCCCAGCAGAACGTCGTCGCCCGGTCTGACATGACACAGGTGGGATGTGAGCGGTCCGTCCGGCACCTTGATCGAATAGAAGTCGAGGCCGTCATCCCATGACGGGCTGGCGATGGAATACGCGCGCAGAAGCGGTCGCCCGTCGATGATCAGGCCCAGCATGACGAATTCGCCGGACCGGAAGCGGAAGCTGACCGGCCGCGAGACGCGGAGCGAGAAAAGTTCGTCGGTCCAATGGTGGACGGTCTCAACGCGTTCCTGCGTGACCGACTTGGGCAGGGTCAGGTCTTCGATACTCACGCAACAGGCTCCTCACAGTCCGGATCGGTCACATTCGGGCGTGGAGTCTGCGGGCGACGGCAGTCTCAGACTCAATCGCGCAGGCGTTCTATAGCGCACCGTAGCGTATTGCAAATAATAATCATTCGCATTACATAGACTCTCTTTTTCGGCCGTTTCGTGGGGCTATCTCGAGTCGACAACTCGCGACCCCGAGGCGTTGGGATCACCTGAGGGAACACACCGTCAAAGGAGAAGGATATGCTGGACGCACGCCAGTTTTACATCAACGGCGCCTGGGTAGCGCCGATCGAAGGCGAAGAACTGACCGTTTTGAACCCGTCTAACGAGGAACCGTTCGCGACGATCTCGCTGGGCGGTCAGGCCGATACGGACATGGCCGTCGCCGCGGCAAAGTCCGCCCTGCCCGCTTGGGCGCAAAGTCCCAAGGATGAACGGGTGGCCGTGTTGGAGCGTTTGTTCGCTGCCTACAAGGATCGTGCCGAGGAGATGGCCCAGGCGATCAGCCAGGAGATGGGCGCGCCGATCGCCCTGGCGCGCAGCGCACAGGTCGGTGCCGGCATCGGCCATATGAAAGACGCGATCGAGACGCTGAAGACCTTCCAGTTTGACCGCATGCTGGGCGACCACGCGCCCGGCGACCGCATCCTGATGGAGCCGATCGGGGTCTGCGCGCTGATCACACCGTGGAACTGGCCGATGAACCAGGTGGTGCTGAAGGTCGCACCGGCGCTTGCCGCCGGCTGCACGGTCGTCTTGAAGCCGTCTGAGGTGGCGCCGCTCTCGTCCTACCTGTTTGCCGAGATGGTCGATGCCGCCGACATTCCCGCCGGCGTCTTCAACCTGGTCAATGGCGACGGCCCGGGCGTCGGCACGCAGCTCGCCGTCCATCCCGATGTCGACATGGTCAGCTTCACAGGATCGACCCGGGCGGGCCGTTTGATCACCAAGAACGCCGCCGATTCGATCAAGCGCGTGACGCTGGAACTGGGCGGCAAGGGCGCGAACATCATCTTCGCCGACGCCGACGAGAAGGCAGTGACACGCGGCGTACGCCATTGCTTCAACAATTCTGGCCAGTCCTGCAACGCACCGACCAGGATGCTGGTCGAACGCTCCATGTACGACAAGGCGGTCGAGACGGCGCAGTCTGTCGCCCAGCAGACCGAGGTCGCGGCCGCCGATGTCGACGGCAGCCAGATCGGCCCCGTCGTCTCGGAAGTGCAGTGGGACAAGATCCAGGGTCTGATCCAGAAGGGCATCGACGAGGGCGCCCGGCTGGTCGCTGGCGGCACCGGCAGGCCAGAGGGCCTGAACCGCGGCTGGTTCGCGCGGCCGACCGTGTTTGCCGATGTCGATCAGAACATGACGATCTGGCGCGAGGAGATCTTTGGTCCGGTTCTCGCCATCACGCCGTTCGACAGCGAAGACGAAGCCATCGAGATGGCCAATGACACCGCCTATGGCCTGACCAACTATGTTCAGACCCAGGACCTTGATAGGGCCCACCGGGCAGCCCGCGTGCTGCGCAGCGGCATGGTCGAGATCAATGGCCATTCACGTGGTCCCGGTGCTCCCTTTGGCGGCTACCGCCAGTCCGGGAATGGCCGCGAAGGCGGCGTTTGGGGCCTCGAGGACTTCCTGGAAGTAAAGTCGGTGAGCGGCTGGCAGTAAGCCCAGCGCTTTCCCGTTCGAAACCTTTCGGCCTCCCCGCACATCCGTTGCGGGGAGGCCGATTGGCTTTATTCCCTAGAAATTCTTATCAATCGCCCTAGCATTTCTCGTTTGCGCGTCCGCCGATCGCCGCGCATATTCTCCCCCACAGCGCCGATTTGATCATCAGCTTGCGGGCGCTCTAGAAATACGGCTAAAGCGGTGGGCAGACCGCCCATCACTTTGAGAGGGCGGCATTTTTTTGCCCGCGCCACCGTCGGCGACCCGCAAGCAGAAGATCCGGCCAACAGGAACTCGGATCTGCGGAGACCGACCATGGTGATGTCCCTGACCAGCCCCCAGACACCCAAATCTGGCTTGTCTTTAGAACAAGTCCGCCGTGCAGGAGGGGCTTGATATGCTACCCGTTCAGCTCGACGTCACCCGCCTGAAGATCGCGATCGTCGGGCGTGGCGCGGCGGCGGCGCGCAAGCTCAAGTTTTGCGAAAACGCAGGCGCGCGCCATATCACGGTCTATTCCGACAAGACCGGCGATGCCCTGTCGGCCGTGGCCGGCGCACGTCTGGTGGCGCGTCTGCCGGAAACCCGCGACCTCGCCCAGGCCGACGTAGTGTTTGTCGCCGGTCTGAGCGACGCCGTCGCGGGGCCGATCGCTGACGCCTGCCGGGCGCTGAAGGTCCTGGTCAATGTCGAGGACCGCAAACCCTATTGCGACTTCCACCTGCCGGCCCTGGTCCGGCGCGGCGACCTGACCCTTACCATCTCGACCGCCGGCCGCGCGCCCGGTCTGGCCGGATCGCTTCGACGTTATGTAGAGCGGCTGTTCGGACCGGAATGGGCCGGACGCCTTGACGAACTGGCCGAGGTGCGCGACGGCTGGCGCGCCGACGGCGCCGACATGGCGGCGGTCAAACGGCGCACCGACCGCTACATCGACGAACAGGGGTGGCTCGGATGAGCGGCTGGCGTCAGCAGCGCCGCGACCGCGCAAAACGGCGAGCCGCGGAGTTCGCCCTGGACCACGGTCATCTGTCGGGTCACGACCTGCTGCGAGCAGCCATTGAAGGCCCGTTCGCCGGCGAGATTGCCGTCGCGTCCTCGTTTGGCGCGGAGGCGGTTGCGCTCCTGGCGCTTGCCGCCGAGATCGACCCGGCCATCCCGGTGATCTTTCTGGATACCGGTAAGTTGTTCCCGGAGACACTCACCTATCGTGACGACGTGATCGACCGTCTGGGTCTGACCGGCGTGCGTTCCGCCGGTCCCGACATCGTCGATATCGCCGCGACCGACCCTGGCGGCACGCTGTGGCGCGACAATCCCGACGCCTGCTGTTTCCTGCGCAAGGTAACGCCGATGGTCCAGGCGCTGACGCCCTTTGCTGCCTGGGTCACCGGTCGCAAACGGTTCCATGGCGGCGGCCGACAAAGCCTACCGTCGGTCGAGGCATCCGACGGCTGGGTCAAGATCAATCCGCTGGCCGATTGGGACAAACGCGATGTCTTTCAGTTCATCGCCCGCCACGGCCTGCCCAAGCACCCGCTGCTGGAGCGCCACTATGTGTCGATCGGCTGCACGCCGTGTACCCGTCCGGTAAGCGGCGACGAGGCTATCCGCGACGGCCGCTGGGCTGGCCGCGCCAAGGCCGAGTGCGGCATTCACCTGATGGAATCGCCGACGCCGGTGATCAAGGAGGCGGCCGTCCCAGACGTTGCCCAACAGGCAGGATGATATATAAGGCCGACGCGCCGGTGCCCGCGACGTCCGGCGCACCTGTTCCGTTCCCCAAGGTGGCCATGACCGAGCTTTCCCTGGCATTCGGGTTTTCCTTCGACGACCTCTATGACCGCGAGGGTCTGGTGCGCCTGGACCGCTGCTTCGTCGATCGTCTGAAGGAAAACGACGCCGAGTTGTTCAACCGCCTGATGGCCGCACGCAGCGAGCCCACTGGCCTCGACTCCAAGACCCATTCCGATCTGCTCACCGACCTCGGGCCGACGGTCGAAGACTTCGTAACCGAGCTGTTCGGCGTCGGCGACGAATTGGCGACGCTGCGCGGCGAGCGCGACCGGCTCAACCCGATTTACGAATGCAAGCGCATCTTCGTGCGCCGCCGTGCCGCCAAGGCGTTCAAGCCCGACGAACTGGCCGCAGCCGATGGCGCTGAGCTGCGCCGCGTCGTCGAGGCACTGATCGGCGAGATACTGACCGAGCTCTCCTTCGCCCGCGCCGTGATGGCCTGGCTCGACGACGAAGAGGCAAACGCCGAGGCGCTTGATGCCGCTGCCCGCTTCGCCGCCTGGGCGGCGTTGTCGGACGAGGGCCGGCACCGTTACCGCAAGAGCCCGCTGTTTCATCTGCCGGAGAAGCTGAACCCGGACCACCTGGTGCCGGTCGAGACGGTCGAGATCGGCGGCGTCACCATGTTGCGTCTGCCCGAGCACGATCTGCGCCGCCGCGAAGGGTTCGCGCTGACCGATCACGGCATGGACCTGGAAGCAGCGCTTGATCACGCCAACTACTGCATCTGGTGCCACAACCAGGGCAAGGATAGCTGCTCGACCGGACTGAAAGACAAGGAGGGCGCGTTCAAGCAGAGCCCGCATGGCGTGACGCTGGCCGGCTGTCCGCTGGACGAGAAGGTCTCGGAGATGAACCTTCTAAAGTCCTCCGGCCTGTCGCTTGCCGCCCTTGCCGTCGCCATGGTCGACAACCCGCTATGCGCGGCGACCGGCCACCGCATCTGCAACGACTGCATGAAGGCCTGCATCTATCAGAAGCAGGAACCGGTCGACATTCCGCAGATCGAGACGCGCACGCTGAAGGACATTCTGGAGCTGCCCTGGGGATTCGAGATCTACAGCCTGATGTCGCGCTGGAACCCGCTGAACATCGAGCGGCCGGTGCCACGCGAAAAGACCGGACGACAGGTGCTGGTCGTCGGGGTCGGGCCGGCCGGCTTCAACCTGGCGCATCATCTGATGAACGACGGCCACACGGTGGTCTGCGTCGACGGCCTGAAGATCGAACCGTTGGAGCCGGAGATTTCCGGTGTCGATCTGCTCGGCAACCGCCACGCGTTCCAGCCGATCCACAGTATTAACCAGCTCTACGAGGACCTCGACGACCGGGTGATGGCCGGATTTGGCGGCGTCGCGGAATACGGCATCACCGTGCGCTGGAACAAGAACTTCCTGAAGCTGATCCGCCTGCAGCTGGAGCGCCGCGAGAGCTTCCGCATGTTTGGCGGCGTTCGTTTTGGCGGCACGCTTACCATCGATGGCGCATTCGCCGCCGGCTTCGACCATATTGCGCTTGCCGCCGGCGCCGGCAAACCGACCTATATCGATATGCCGAACGCCATGGCGCGCGGCGTGCGCATGGCGTCTGACTTCCTGATGGCGCTGCAGCTGACCGGCGCGGCGCGCCAGCCGTCAATCGCCAACCTGCAGCTTCGCCTGCCCGCCGTCGTCATCGGTGGCGGCCTGACCGCCGTCGACACGGCGACCGAGTCGATGGCGTACTATCCCGTGCAGGTTGAGAAGTTCCTGGCGCGCTACGAGGCGCTCGCCGCCGACGGCCGGGAAGCGCACCTTCGCGCGACATGGAGCGCGGAAGAAGCTGCCATCGCCGATGAATTCATGGTTCATGCCTATGCCATACGAACCGAGCGCATGGAGGCCGCCGCGGAAGGCCGCGAACCTCGAATACGCGAGCTCGTCCAGTCCTGGGGCGGCGTTACCATCGCCTATCGCCGCGACATCGCGGACTCACCGAGCTACCGGCTGAACCACGAGGAGGTCGCCCTGGCGCTGGAAGAAGGCATCAGCTTCGCGCCCGGCCTGACGCCGACGCGTGTCGACATTGATGAGTACGGTCACGCCAGCGCCCTGGTCACGACCGATGGGGACGGCAACGAGGTGACGTTGCCGGCACGCGCCATCCTGGTCGCCGCCGGCACCCAGCCGAACACGGTTCTGGCGCGCGAAGACAGCGCCCATGTCTCGCTGGACGGCAAGTACTTCCAGGCGTTCGACGAGGCGGCAGAGCCGGTCGCGCCGGAACAGGTCGCCAAGCCGGCCGAGACCGACGTCCTCATGCACATCGCGCCGGACGGCCGCTCGGTCAGCTTTCACGGCGACCTGCATCCAAGCTTCGCCGGGAATGTCGTGAAGGCCATGGGCGGCGCCAAGCGCGCCTATCCCGTCATCACCCGCATGCTGGAGAAGCTGGACGCGGCGGCAAATGTTGGCGAAGCCGCCTTCTTCGATGACCTGACCCAACGTCTGGTCGCGACCGTCGCCTGGGTCGAGCGGTTGACGCCGACCATTGTCGAGGTTGTCGTCCACGCGCCCGAGGCGGCGGCGAACTTCAAGCCCGGCCAATTCTACCGCCTGCAGAACTACGAGAGCTTCAGCGGCAGGCCCGCCGACACCCTGCTCGCCATGGAGCCGCTCGCCATGACCGGCGCGTGGACCGATCCCGAGCGCGGCCTGTTGTCGCTAATCGTCCTGGAAATGGGTGGCTCGTCGGACCTGGTCGCCAATCTGCGCAAGGACGAACCGGTCATCGTCATGGGCCCGACCGGCTCGCCGACCGAGATCCCGTCGGGTGAAACGGTCCTTTTGTTCGGCGGCGGTCTGGGCAACGCCGTTCTGTTTTCCATCGGCCGCGCGATGCGCGAGGCCGGCAGCCGCGTGCTCTATGTCGCCGGCTATCGGAAGGTCGAGGACCGCTACAAGGTCGCGGAGATCGAGCAGGCCGCCGACACCATTATCTGGGCGTGCGACGAACAGCCGGGCTTCGAACCGAGCCGGCCCCAGGACCGCAGCTTTGTCGGCAACATCGTCGATGCGGTCACCGCCTATCAGGCGGGCGAGTTGGGTGAGGTGACGATCGGCCTGGACGAGGTCGACCGTATCATCGCCATCGGCTCCGACAAGATGATGGCCGCGGTCAAAGCAGCGCGCTTTGGCGCCTTCTCGCCCTGGCTCAAGCCCGAGCACACGGCGATCGGCAGTATCAACAGTCCGATGCAGTGCATGATGAAAGAGGTCTGCGCCCAGTGCCTGCAGCCACATGTCGATCCCTTGACCGGCGAACGCCGGCCGCCCGTCTTCTCCTGCTTCAACCAGGATCAGATGCTGGACTGCGTCGACTTCCCTGGCCTTGCCCAACGGCTCGCCCAGAACGGCGTGCACGAAAAGCTGACCCGCTTCTGGATCGATCGGTCGCTGCGTGAAATGGCGTTAAGGCCGGCTGCCGAATAGGCGGCTTTCAGTTCGCCCACACGACGGGGAACACCGTGTCGTCATGGGCGGGATCGCCGGATTCCAGATTGACATCGTCTTCGCTGACCGTTGGATCGGTACCGTCGTGGGGAAACCAGACGGCGTCGTCGCCTAGCCAGCGGGTGGAGATCGCCGCGCGGCGATGATCAGGCGAACTGTTGCCCGGCGCGCCGTGCAGCGTCCAGGCCGAAAACACCAGGGCATCGCCAGCGTGGGTGTCGTAGCTCACGATGTCATAGGCATCGCGGTTGGCTTCAATGTCGGGCACCGGTTTGCCACCGCCATCGGCTTGCCATGCGGAGGGATGATTGTCGCGCGCACCGAAGACCTCGGGCTTGAAGATGGTGCGGTCGGCATGGGAGCCGCGGATGAACTCCAGCCCGCTCGAGCGCGCGTCACAATCGGTCAGCGCCAGCCAGACCGAACAGATTTGGTGACCCATGAACGGCCAATAGGGAATGTCCTGGTGCCATGGCGTCGGCGTCGCGGTGCCCGGCTCCTTGACCAGTAGATGATCGAAGTAGAAACGCATGGTCACGCTGCGCGTCGCCTGGGCGGCCAGGGCCCCCATGCCGCCTTCGAAGACAAAGGCGTTGATCGCCGCGTTGTCGCGCCACAGATAGCGGTCGGTGAAGAAGCGGTCGCGCTCGGCACCGGGGTTCGCGTCATTGACCCAGCGGCTGGGTTCGGCGAGCTGCGTTTTGACGACGTCGTTCAGACGGTCAATCCACAACATGTCGGCGGCCTCGCGCACCAGGACCACGCCGTCGCGCTCGAACGCGTCGATCTCGTTATCCGTCAATGTGCGTGACGCCATGGTCGTGTCGCGTGCAGAATCGATGGAACGGACATCATGGCACGTGCCGCGAACCCGATCGATGGTCAAGTAATGTCAACAAGTGATGGCGCGGGAGACGCCGGCACCGTAAACAGGATGCGGATCACGATGGGGGCGTTCCATGAAGGTGCTGGTCGTTTTTTGTCATCCACGCCGGGACTCGCTAACGGGTCAGGTCGCTGATGCCGTTGTCGCCGGTCTTGGCGATGCCGGTCACGACGCCGAGCTCGCCGATCTCTACGGCGAGGGCTTCGATCCGGTCTTAAGGGAACCCGACGAGCCGGACTGGGAACGCGAGGACAAGGTCTATTCGGCGGCCGTCCAGGACGAGATGGCCCGCATGGAACGCAACGACGCCGTGATCCTGGTGTTTCCAATCTGGTGGTGGTCGATGCCGGCGGTGCTGAAGGGCTGGATCGACCGTGTCTGGAACAAGGATTGGGCCTATGGGTCGGCGTTTCTGCCTCACAAGCGCGCGCTGGCCATCGGGTTGTCGGCCTCCGACGACCCAACCTATGCCAAACGCGGCTACGACACGGCGATCGAAACCCAGATCGTCACCGGCATCTTCAACTACTGCGGCATCGAGGACGGGCGTTTCGCCTATTTGCACCACTCTACCGATGGCGGTGAGCGGCCGGCGGCCATGATTGCCGAGGCCCGCGAACTGGGCCGCCACTTTGCCGACGGTCTCACCGAGGGACGGTAACAGCCAACCATAAGCAATCGTTATGGTGACGTGAAAAGCCGCTGCTCATAGGCGGCAATGAACCGGCCTCGCGGCCCGAAACTGGCGAAACTCCCCGTTTCGCCCGGCTTCCCTGCGCTACTGAGCTCCGCAGTGCCGATTTGCTCTAAGGACCGGTTCCTGGGCCCTGCGACGATTTGAGCAGTGCTCAGATGACGAAGTGGCCAATCCTTATTCTGAATGCCTTCTCACCTGACGTCATGCGCGACATGGCTTCCAGCATGAGCGGCAAGCATGCTTGGTCCGTGCCATATCGGTAACCACGCAAGATCAAGAAAACGGCCCGGGACGAATGGCCGCGGGCCCACAGGATTAGGTCAGAGGATTAGGATGTCACAGAGCCACATCGCCGCAGCCACGCCAACACCTGCCGAGGTCGTCAGTTTTGACGGCGCCGTGACGCGACGCCGTTCGGACCGCGAGCTCGCCGATGCCGCGTTGCTGGCCGCGAAGAAGCTCCAGGACGCCATGGACGACGCGATCAAGGCCGGCCTGATCGTCGAACCGACGGTCAAGATGGTCGAGAACCGGTTCGCCAGCGTCGGCGTTTCGTCCGACTCCTATCTGTTGAACCTTAATGTATGGCGGAAGCTCTCCTGAGCGCGGTTCCGCCGACTGGTAACGTTAAGATGCTGTCCACGCCCAAGCCGATACGACGCTTCCTCGCGACGGTGAAGTCCGTCCTGGTACCTGTCGTGACCATCCTGGCGTCGACCGCGCTTGGCGTGTTTATCGTCGAGGTGTTCTTTTCCGCCGAACACCAAGCCCGTTCCGTACGCGCCGAAGTCTACGGCCTGATCAACTGGATCGGCGGCTTCGACGTCTATATCGCCACCGGCATCGGCGCGGTGATTGGTCTGCTCGTGCTCGCCTTCACCGTCAAACGCATGGTCTGACGGTCAACGCGGTCCCGACCCGCCGGCGGGACGAACCTTGTCACATTGTAGGTCATGAGGTAGTCGACCCTCCGTCTCGTCTTTCGGCGGAGGGGGTCGATCCGTGCCGAACACGACCAAACCGACAACGCCGTCAGGAAAACTGGAAAGCCGCACGCTTCTGGTTCTGGTCGTTGTCCTGGCGCTGGTTACCCTGGCCGCCGTCTACTTCATCGTCACAATCCTTGGGACCGTAGACGGGCGTGTCGAAGCGTCGGGCTACCCGCTTGGGCGCGACTACATCAACTACTGGACCGGCGGTCGGGCCGTCATCGAGGGCAACGTCGAGTGGCTGTTCTTGCCTGATGACTATCTCATGAGACTGCGCGCTGATTTCGGCGAAGCGCTCCCCAAACACAACTGGTCCTATCCGCCCCACTTCCTGCCCTTGCTCGCCCCACTCGGTCTGACGCCCTACATCACGGGCTATGTTCTGTGGTGCCTGGTCGGCGTTGGCTGTTTTGTGGCCGCGCTTCGGTCGCTCGACCTTTCGCTACCGTTGGGTCTGATCGTCCTGGCGATCGCTCCGGTCGTGCTCGCGAACATCTTCCTAGGACAAAACGGCATGCTGACCGGCGCGTTGCTGCTTGGCGGTCTGGCGCTACGCGATCATCGGCCATGGCTGGCGGGCATCCTGTTGGGCATTCTCACCATCAAGCCGCAGCTGGGCATCCTGGTCCCGATCCTGCTGCTGGTTCAGCAGAACTGGCGCACCATCATCGCCGCAGTCTTGACGACCGCTGTCTTGATCCTGGTTTCCATCGCTGCCTTCGGCTGGCAGCCCTGGGTCAGCTTTATCGACATCACGCTGCCCTATCAGACCGATATCATGACAGAATGGTCAGGCTTGTTCACCGCGATGATGCCGACCGGTTTCATGGCGAGTCGCGATCTTGGGGCTGAGACACCGTCGGCCTTTCTGGTTCACGCGCCCTTCGCCATCGTTGGCGTCGCCGCGGCCTTGTGGGCCGCTTGGGTGACGCGCCACGACGCCGATCGGTGCGCTGCCGCTGCCGTGACGATCGTCGCAACCATCGTGGTCTCGCCTTACGTCTTCAACTATGACATGGCCGCCCTCAGCGGCGCGGTCCTGATGTGGATGTCATCCGGTCGGGCCCGGTTTGGCGTATTGCGCGGCGCGCTGGCGGCAGCCGCGCTGTCGATGCCCGTGATCGGACCTGCGCTGGCGCTATCGGGATTACCGGTTGCGCCACTCGTCGTCCTCGCGGCGCTGATCGTCATGACCGCCGACATCGGCGTTAAGCGATGGCAACGCATCGGCGCGGCAGCCGACGGAACCGATTAGCCCAGGACAACGATGACGGCTGAGACGACCAGCAGGAAACCCAGGGTTATCCGGCGATAAGTCGGCGCCGTGGCGGTGCTGAAATGGCGCATGCCAAACCATGTGCCGATCAGGACGAGCGGCGCCAACAGCGCCGATCGGCCCAGGGCGACTTCATCCATGGCGCCGTTGATGACGAACATGATGATGGTGACAACCGCCAGGATGGTGAAAAAACCCACCAGGTTGGCGCGTCCGACCGCCGGGTCGCCGTCGCGCGAGAGTTGGTAAAGCACGACCGGCGGGCCGCCGATGCCGACGCCGCTGTTCAAAATGCCCGAAAGCGCGCCGACCGCGGCATGGGTCGCCGTCGTTCTGGGCCCGCGGTAACGCCAGCCCGCCAGCAGGATCAAGGTGAACACGATCACGACCGCGGCGATCACGCGGCGCATCAGGACCGCATCCGCGTTGACCAGTATCCAGGCGCCTATCGGGACTGTCAGCACCGAGACCAATCCCATAACGACGACCTCGCGCCGGTCCATCCAGCGCCAGGTGCCGCCCAGCATGCGCACCGCGTTGACGAGGCCCAGGATCGCCACCACCGGCACCGCCTCGACCGGGCTCATGACGACCGCGAGGATTGGGGTCATGACCAGATTGAGGCCGAAGCCCGCAAAACCGCCGATCAGCGCGCCCGTGAAGGCAACGCAGGCGGCGGCGGCTAAACTCCACGTTAAGAGTTCGGTAAAGAACATCTCGGTTTCCGGATCGAAACTCCCGCATCCCATCCCATGGCGCCGCTACAAAAGGCAAGCGCCGGTTGACATGCCGGCCCCGAAGGCCGATTTGCTGGCCACGGAATGCCAAGGAAATCGATGGCCGGCATCAAAACGTATCTCGACCCCCAAAAACTGCTTGATGGCCTGGATCGGTTCGAGGCATGGGTCGCGCGCCAGCCTAAATGGTTGCGTATCAGCCTGGGCGTCGCGCTCTGTTTGGGCGGTTTCCTCTGGTTCTTTCCGGTTCTGGGGCTTTGGATGTTGCCGATCGGCCTGATCGTCCTCGCCCAGGACATTCCCTGGCTGCTCAGGCGGCGCGAACGAATCGAATCGTGGCTAAGGCGCGCCCTCAATCACAAAAAAGACAAAGAAAACAGTGGATCTGCGCCGTCTGGGTAAGGCCTCGGGCAAGTGGCGATTCGTCGGCAGCCAGCGCGAATCTGCCATATCTTTGATTGATATTCTCGACAGCCATTATCGCTAAGATAGTATTTGAGCTGTTCAAATGTGGCGGCTGTCACAGTCGAAGCGATTGTCGGCGTTCAGGCTCTCGACGTTTCCGAACGTAACGATTTATTAAGCTTTCGAATTAATACTTTCGATCAACCGGGGCGCTGGGTGACCCCACGAGGGTTTCCCAGCTTGGGTACAGGATCTACGCGGTCAGCTCGTCCCGGCGAGCCTCTCCGCGAAACAATCCCTCAGGAGGGACATATGCTTAAGCTTTACACGCACGTTCTTGCCAACATTACCGCTCTCCGTAAGAACATGGAGGGCGTCACCGCCATTGAGTACGGCCTGATTGCCGGCGCCATCGCCGTTGCCATTATCGCCGTTCTTCTGGCGTTGGGTGGCGACATCAACAATCTGTTCACCAAGACGTCCGGCGCCCTGCAGCAGGCGGGCACGACCGGCGGCAGCGGTGGCAGCAGCAGCGGCGGCTAAGACCAACTGTCGCTCGTTCTGTAATCGTAGCGAGGGTGCGTGGGAAACCGCGCACCCTCGTAGCATATGTCGGGTCCACTTTGCGTCGACGACTTACCGCTCGTCCTGACGCCTATTCGCCACCTGTTCACTGAAGGACTGTCCAAGGGAGCCTAATCCCTCGCGATCGGCGGGGCTTGCTCAGCGCCGTCTCGGCGATCCACACTCTAAGGATGGATGTATTGGGAGCCGACTCGTTCGAACTTCTGGTAGTCGTTATTGCGTGTACGTTTCCGGCATTGCTGAGCCTCGCTGCCGTCGGTGACGTGCTGCGATATCTGATTCCTAACACTCTCTGCCTGGGTTTGGCGTTGCTTGCTATTCCCGCCATGGCACTGTCTGGCGCCGATGTGACAACAATTCTCTGGCATGGCGTCGTCGGTATGCTGGTGCTAGTCGTTGTCAGTCTGCTCTTCTTTCGAGGGATGATTGGCGGTGGCGACGTCAAACTACTCGCCGCGGCTGCCATATGGACCGGATGGCCACTCATTGTTCCACTTTTGATCTACACTGCCTGCGCTGGCGGCTTGATCGCCGTCGCGCTGCTTCTGGCAAGGCGCTGCACACGCAACCGGGAGTTTCAGCAAGCCTGGCTTGGCAAGCTCCTTAACCCGTCATCCGGACTTCCCTATGGCGTCGCCATCGCGATCGCGGGCTGGATCGTTTGGTTTCGCTTGCCAATCTTTTCAACAGCTTTTCCTACCTAAGCCCAATATCTTGTGGAAAACCCGTAGCCTTTAGCTGTGGACAACAATATATTGCTTGCGGGTGTACTGTGAAAACGGTTGCATACTGTCTGAGTGATTGGGGTCACAGCTATCACAATGGTGTACCTCGTTTGGTTGACGTAGCTTAACAGCGGTCGAGAGGTACCTTCGTGGATAGGGGCAAAATCGCGACTCAACTATCAATTAAATTGGACGGCTGACACTCTCCATGCGTCCCATCATGATCATCTTGATTGTCGTTGCTCTGGCGATCGCAGGTACTGTTGCTTTTTTGGTTAGCCGCTTCCTGTCGGAAACTGAAGAAGCAGCGCGCAATGTCGAGCCTACGGTGGTCTCGGAAAGCACGGTTGATGTTCTGGTTGCCGCGAAGAGCCTTCCAATCGGGCGTATTGTCCGCGATGACGATCTGCGGTGGCAATCATGGCCTGAGCAGTCAGTCAGTGCCGACTACATAACTAAGGGTAGCGAAGACGGTCGCGCTGAGATTGGTGAGTTTGTCGGCTCTGCGGTTCGCGTCGAAATGGTCGGGGGCGAACCGGTTTTGTCCTCGAAAGTGTTTCATCGCGGCGACGCTGGATTCCTTTCCGGCGTTCTCACTCCCGGTATGCGTGCGGTCACTATTGCTGTGACGGCCAGGAGCGGCACAGCAGGGTTCATTCTGCCCGGTGACCGGGTCGATGTGCTGATGGTCTTCGACATCCCGACCCAGGATCCGGTGACCGGCGATACGGCCAATAGAGTGATCAGCGAAACGGCCCTTGAGAACATCCGGGTGTTGGCCATCGACCAAGCCGTTTCCATGGGGACCGGAGAGGAGGGCTCCAACGAGACGTTGGCGGATGTCGCCGAAACCGTCACTTTGGAAGTCACGCCCAACCAAGCACAGGCCCTCGCGGTGGCCAATCAGATGGGCGCACTTAGCTTATCCCTCCGCAGTCGCGTCGAAGGCGCTTTAAGCGAGATTCCGCGCAGCTTTAGTCCCGACTTTGCAGTAAGCAGTTACCTGGGCCGGAACATGCCGGAAGGGACCCGCGTTCTGGTCGCCAGCAGAGACCTAGCTGAAGGTACGCTGCTCAATGATCAGGATTGGCAGTGGGCGAGCATGCCAGCGGATCAGGTCCAATTTGATTGGATCGTTGAGGGCGTCAGCGATCCCAATGCTCTGCGGAGCGGCCTTCTGCTACAGGACCTCGAGGGTGGTCAGCCAATAACAGCGGCCGAACTCCTCTTGCCGAACGAAGACCGCTACATTGAGACGGCGTTAGAACCTGGAATGCGTGCCATTACGGTTCCCGTCGACGAAACACGCGGTGTTTCGGGCTTCGTCATGCCCGGCGCCTACGTCGATGTCATCTATAACCTCGAGCTAGAAGACCAATCCGACGAACCCATCAAGGATCCGCGCAGATTCAGCGAGATGTTCTTGGAGAACATTCGCGTCCTCCATATCGAACGCGTTTTCGATAACGCAACTGGCGTACCAGCTATCGATCCGCAGACCTTGAGTGCGACGCTCGAAGTAACGCCGTCACAAGCGGAGCTGATTGCGTTGGCATTGTCGGAAGGAACACTGACACTTGTCCTGCGTGGCGATGAACCTGGCGGCGAGACAAGGTTGGCGGATTACACGTCTGACTTCGAAGCGAGTCGCGCGATGGTGGACCTTCTATACGGCCTAACGTTACCGCCACCGCCAAAGGGTTTCGGCAATGACAGTGTCCTGATCTATGACGAGACACTAAATGGCGATGCCGGCCAGGTGCGAGTGTACCGCTCAACAATACCGCAGGATCTCATCTTTTCCGGCTCGGGAGGATAGCCTCCTAGAGGGAACTTAGAAACGTATGCGCGAACGTCTCCAAACTATCCTCCTATCCCTATCGTTGATGACAACGCTGGTGTTGGTTTTTTTGACCGGTTCCGCACGTGCCGAGCAAATCGACGGACAATCAACCGACGCGGTGGTCATCGAGCAGCCCAGTGACTCACTGATCCGCGTCGGCTTGCCGCTCAACAAGGCGCGGCTGGTCAGCCTGCCGGTCGATGCGCGCGATGTCTTGGCATCCAACGCTGAAGTCGCCGACATTATCTTGAAAACACCGCGCCTGGCTTATCTGATCGGCAACGAGATCGGCACAACGAACGTCCTGTTCCTGAACGCCGCTGGCCAGCAGATCGCGCGGTTGGATGTTTCGGTCGGTATCGACCTGCTGGAGCTGAACGAGACGCTCAACATTCTCATCCCCGATGAGAGCATCGATGTCGTCGCAGTCAATGACAATGTCGCATTGACGGGGACGGTGTCGACACCTGAAGTGGCCGCCAGTGCGGAACAGATAGCCCTTCGCTTCGTGCCCGACGACAACATCGTCAATATGCTGACCATCCGCAACGAACAGCAAGTTCTGTTGAAGGTGCGCTTCGCCGAGGTCAATCGACAGGCAGTTAAAGAGTTTGGCTTCGACACCAACCTCAACCTCAGCTCAGGCAATTTTCTGTTCGGTTTGGCGACGGGCGTCGGTCCATCCGCCAATACGTTCGGCACCCTTGATCTGTTCAAGGGCGGCGCCAACAATAACATCGACACATCGATCAATGCGCTGGAACAGAATAACTTGGTAAGAATCTTGGCGGAACCCAGCGTGACCGCGATCTCCGGCGAGCCCGCAAGCGTTTTGGTTGGTGGCGAGTTCCCGATTCCGGTGCCCGGGCAAAACAATCAGGTGACCATCGAGTTTCGGCCCTTCGGCGTAACCCTTCAATTCACCCCAGTCGTGTTGAGTGATGGCCGCATTAGCCTACGTGTAAACGCTGAGGTTTCGGCTACCAGTCAGGAGGATGCCGTCACCATTCAGGGATTCAACATCCCCAGTTTGGTCGTGCGACGTGCGAACACGTCGGTTGACTTGCCTTCGGGTGGCAGTTTGGTGATTGCCGGTCTCCTGCAGAACGATATCAACGCGACGATTCAAGGCTTACCGGGTCTGAAAGATATTCCAGTTCTCGGCACGCTTTTCCGAAGCACAAACTTCCAACGCGACGAGACCGAACTCGTGGTCCTGGTTACGCCGTTTCTGGTCCGTCCGATCGAGCAGAACGAAGCATCGCTACCAACCGACGGCTTGTTGCCCGCAACGGATCTGGAAATGTACTTCCTGGGACGTATCAACGCAGTTTACGCGGATCGATTGCCAACGCCGACGGGCGAGGAAATTGCAGGGCCTATCGGCTTCATCGTGGAGTAAGGGAATTTAAATGAAACAGCTTCCGCTCCTGCTGCGCCAAATCGTGGTCGCCCTGTTCGTTATCGGCCTGGCTGCTTGCCAATATGAGGATTCCGATGTGCAGCTGGCGGACTACGACTATCGAGCGAAGTTCCCCATTCGCGTCGAGAGTGATCTAGTCCAGGCAAACTTTGTTGGCACCGAAGCCGGGACCCTGTCGCTCGACGAGCTGGTTCAGCTCGACATGATGGTCAGCGACTATCTGGCCAATGGCCAAAAGCCTATCTTGATCGTCATGCCTGGTAGCGCGCTTGAGTACTCAAACCTAGCAAGTGAGATCCAACGTCGTGCCCTGGAGCACAGCCTAGCCAAGAGCGAGGTGCTTGTCGGCGTGGACCCGCAGGCCGCGATGAATGGCCAAGTCACCGTTTCCTATCTTGTCCATACAGCGATTGCGCCCGATTGCGGTTACTACCAGGAGGAGTCTTGGAACTACGACAACATTAACTCATCGAACTTTGGCTGCTCGACCCAACGAAACTTGGCGGCAATGATTGCCAATCCAGGTGACTTGGTGGCGTCAAGGACCTTCACCACCCGTGATGCACAGCGCACGGCCAATATCATTCAAGCCTACCAGTCCGGTGAGAACCCGCAGGCAAGTTGGCCGACGGCCGGCGGCGACGCCGCGCTCGACGTCGCGTCGGACAACTAACGATCGAGTACGAGTAAAGGGAGACAGACCATACTTCGCGTTTCCATCAATGCATTCCTGACGGACCCGGAAACCCGGGAGACAGTTGAGAAGGCTGCTCAGGATCGCCGGCTGCAAAAGAGCCGCATTGACATGTTCGAGGGCTCCCTCGACGAGGCGACCGCGTACTATGGCGAATCCCCGACACCGCAGCTGATTCTGGCCGAGACCGAAGATTCCGGCGAAGACCTTTTGCGTAAGCTCGACCAGCTCGCGGAAAACTGCGACGCCGGCACCCATGTGCTCCTGGTCGGCTCGCAGAATGACATCGTTCAGTACCGCTCGTTGATCACAAGCGGCGTGTCGGACTATCTGTTGCGACCTTTGACGATCGGCGCGTTTATCGACTCTGTCGAACGCATCTTTGTCGACCCCAATGCACCGATGATGGGCAAGACGATCGCGGTGTTCGGCGCCGAAGGCGGCGTCGGATCAAGCACGATCGCCCATAACATCGCTTGGTCGATTGGCAACGATCTGGGCGAGGACGTTGTCATCGTCGATCTGGATCTTTGTTTCGGCACCGCGGCCTTTGCCTACAACCAAGAGGTAAGCCAGGGTATCGAGGATATGCTGGCTGCGCCGGAGCGTGTCGACGAACAGCTCTATCGCAGGTTCGTCCTGCAGCACAATGAACAGATTGGCATTCTTGGGTCGCGCTCATCGCTCGGCAACGTCGCCGATATCGATGGCGATGCGCTTGAGCAAGTCTTGAGTTTTGTCCGACAGCAGGCCGCCTTTGTCGTGCTCGACATTCCGCACATGTGGTCCGGCTGGGCCCAGCAGTTGTTGGTCGACTCCGACGAAACTGTTATCATTGGGACACTTGACCTAGCAGCGTTACGAGACACAAAGAACATTGTCGAAGCCGTGGAAGCACGCCGCGGCGAAGATAGCAAAGTGCGTGTCGTGCTGAATCACGCCGGCGCATCCAAGAAGACGGAAGTGCCGGTCAAGGAGTTCGAAGAAGCCGTCGGCAGTAAGCCGGTTGCCGTCTTGCCTCATGATCCCACCGTGTTTGGCGAAGCGTTGAACAACGGCCAGATGATCGGTGAGGCAAGCGGTAAACATAAAGCGGTTGAGGTGTTCGGCGAGCTGGCGATGCTCGTTACCGGACGCACCGGAACGGCGCTGAAGAAGCGCAAAAAGAGCAGAGGGGGCTTGAACCTGTTTAGTAAGGAAAAAGCCTAAGGAAAGCTCCACGTGTTTGGTCGAAGACAAGGCCCACCTGATAAGAAGGCACCCCCGCCGGTCGCCGATGAGCCCGCGCCGGTCATGCCGAAGCCCAAGGCGCAGGCTGACATGGCGCCTGTGGAATCAAAGCCCGCGCTGAGCGTCGTTGAGACGGACGACGTCGATACGCGCGACATGGTCGATGACGCGCCACTGGGTGACATGACGGACGATCTGCCGAGTGAGGCACGATCGACGGATACGCTGGATGATCTTGACATGACGCCGGCGGCCGACGTGGTGCCGGAGGTCGTTGAACAGCCGGCGCAACCGGCCGCGAAAGCGCCGCCCAAGCCTAAGTCGGAACCCAAACCCCAATCGGACAACGAGACCGATTGGCAGGGCAGCGCGCCTACCAACATGGCGCCGACTATGACGCCCGAGGAGGAGGCGCGCCACAACGATACCAAGGTCAGTGTCTTTAACACGCTCATTGAGTCCGTCGACCTGACCGAACTGGCCAAGATGCCGGCCGCGACCGTGCGCGAAGAAATCGGCGACGTGGTCAGCGAAATCGTCAGCATGAAGGCCCTGGTGCTGAGTGCCGCCGAGCAGCAGCATCTGATCGAGGATATCTGTAACGATATTCTTGGCCTGGGACCGTTGGAGCCGCTGATCGCGCGCGACGACATCGCCGACATCATGGTGAACGGCCCCAACAACATCTATATCGAGGTTGACGGCAAGATTGAGCTGACACCGATACGCTTCCGCGACAACGCGCAGCTCATGAACATCTGCCAACGCATTGTGAGCGCGGTCGGCCGACGGGTCGACGAAGCAAGCCCGATCTGCGACGCGCGCCTGCTGGACGGCAGCCGTGTCAACGTCATAGCGCCACCCTTGTCTATCGATGGTGCTGCGCTCACCATTCGTAAGTTCAAACGCGACCGCTTGACCTTGGACAATCTGGTCGATTTCGATTCCATTTCGTCGGCCGGCGCAGACATAATCAAGCTGATCGGCCACTGCCGCATCAACACATTGGTGTCCGGCGGCACGGGTTCGGGCAAGACGACCTTGCTGAACTGCCTGACGCGCTACATTGCCGGCGACGAACGCATCATCACCTGCGAGGACGCCGCTGAGCTGCAATTGCAGCAGCCCCATGTCGTTCGGCTGGAAACCCGCCCACCGAACCTGGAAGGCATCGGCGAAGTGACGATGACCGACCTGGTCAAGAACTGCCTGCGTATGCGGCCTGAACGTATCATCGTCGGCGAGGTGCGCGGCAAGGAGGCCTTCGACCTGTTGCAGGCCATGAACACCGGCCATGACGGATCGATGGGCACGATCCACGCGAACAATCCGCGCGAATGCCTTAGCCGTATTGAGAACATGATCGCGATGAGCGGCTATAACTTGCCGGCCAAGACCGTGCGCGAGCAGATTGCCGGCTCGGTCAACGTGATTATTCAGGCAACGCGCCTGCGCGACGGTTCGCGCAAGATCACCCACATCACCGAAGTGATCGGCATGGAAGGTGACGTCATCACCTTGCAGGACATCATCGTCTTTGACTTTGAAGGCGAGACAACCGACGGAAAGATCGTAGGCCGTCACAAGTACACAGGCCTGCGGCCAAACTTCTACGACCGCGTGCGGTACTTCGGTAAGGAGCAGGAATTGGTCGAAGCACTTCAGGAGTTGGCAGTCGAATGAACGATACCGTCCTGATGATCATTGTGGTCGGCACGTTGCTGCTATTCTGCGTCATGGCTGGCGGCGGCATCTTCATGGTCCGCGCAAGCCAGGCCAACTATCGCCGGCGGCTCGCCATGGTAACGGGCGCCGCCCAGCGCGAGCGCCGACAGCGCGGTGGCGGCAAGGATACGTCCGTGGCGCGCCGCCGCCAGATTCAAGGCAAAATCAAGGAGCTGGAGGAACAGCGCAAACAGACGGTCCGCAAGCGGGCCTTGGCCGATCTGCTGGTACAAGCCGGCTCAAACCTCACGGTCAAGCAGTTCTATCTGATCAGTGCGGTGTTTGCCCTTGTCGTCACCGGCCTTTATCTCGCACTGGGTTACACATACTGGGGCGCGCTCCCGGTGGCGCTGTTCGCTTTTCTCGGACTGCCGCGCTTTTACATGAAGCGCAAAGCCAAGAAACGCCAAAAGCTCTTTACCAAACACTTCGCCAACGCCGTCGATGTCATTGTTCGCGGCGTGCGTTCGGGCCTGCCCGTCAACGAGTGTCTCAACATCATCGCACGTGAAACGCCGGAGCCGGTGTGTAGCGAGTTCGAGCAGTTGGTTGAAGGCATCAAGGTCGGCCGACCATTGGATGAGGTCATGGATCGCGGTCTCAGACGCATTCCGACCATGGAGTATCGCTTCTTCGCCATCGTGCTTGCGATTCAGCAACAGACCGGCAGCAACCTGGCCGAAACGCTCTCTGGCCTTTCCAGTGTGCTACGAGAGCGCAAGAAGATGGCCGATACCGTTCGCTCGATCACGGCGGAGGCCCGGACCACGGCGATGATCATCGGCGCCCTGCCGTTCTGTATGGCGGGCATCATGACGTTGACCAGCTACGAGTACATCGCCCTGCTTTGGCGAGAAGAGATGGGAACGTACATGATAGCCGGCGGCTGTGTGCTGATCGCGATGGGTACCCTTATCATGTGGAGGATGATCTCGTTTGAGGTCTGAGTTCGCTCACGATCCAATCGTGACGTGTATTGCGGTCGAACCGCCAAAGTGACCGCGCTGACCAAACGAGCTAGAAAAAGACATGCTATCGACCCAGAACATCATCATCGCGCTTTCGACGTTTGGCGCTTTCATTGCGATTATCGCGATCGCGATGCCGTTTATGGAGCGCGACAGCTTCGGCAGCCGCCTTAAGGCCGTCTCGCGGCGGCGCGAAGAACTGCAGTCCGCGCAGCGTCAGAAGTTCGCAAAGTCACAACAGGCCAGCCTGCGGCATCGGCAGCGTCATGCCGGGTGGATGAGCGAGGTTCTGAAACGACTGAACCTGATTGAAAAGGCGCGGTCGCCTGAACTCCGCATGAAACTGATGCAGGCCGGCTTCCGCGGTCAGGGGCCGATCGTCGTCTATCTGTTCATGCGCATCGCGCTGCCGATCGTATTTGCATCGGTCGCGGCGTTGCTGATGTTCTCGTCCAAGAACCTTGAGCTGGACACGCTCGTCAAACTCCTGATCTGCGGCATGGCGGCGACGTTCGGGTACTTCATTCCCGGCATCCTGGTGATCAACACCGCCAAAAAGCGTCAACAACAGATCATCAAGGCGTTTCCCGACTCGCTGGACCTCATGGTCATCTGTGTTGAGGCCGGTATCTCGCTGGAAGCGGCGTTGACCCGAATTTCTCAGGAAATCAGCGAGATTTCGCCCATCCTCGCAGAAGAGTACGCGCTGACCACCGCGGAACTCGCTTACCTCGGCGACCGCCGCCGCGCGCTCGAGAATCTGGCGGCGCGCACCGGCGCCGAGCCCGTCCGGGCCCTAACGGTCTCGCTGTTGCAGTCAGAGAAGTACGGCACGCCGTTGGGCGTCGCGCTTCGCGTGCTTAGCCGTGAGAACCGTGACGATCGCATGGCTCGTGCTGAACAGAAGGCCGGCTCGCTGCCGGCGGCGTTGACGGTCCCGATGATCCTCTTCTTCCTGCCGGTGCTGTTCATCGTCCTGATCGGCCCCGCCATCATTCAGGTGGTCGGCACGTTCGGTGAGAAGTAAGGCTAAGCGGGAAGCACCGGACACACCTTCACTTCGGACATTAGCCTTTTGGAATAGCTGAAACGCTGCGCGCCAATCCGGCGTGACTGTCAGTCCGACAAGCCACCGTCGCTAGTTGTCGGTTGGCTCCTCGGAATCATCCGAGAGATCGAAGTACTGGAAGTCGAATGCGTTGTCGGTCGGCAGATCGTCATCGCGGGCGTTTGCGCGTGCGTCACTGGCCGCCTCTCCCCCCGAACCAGCACCCGGCGCGGGTGCGGTTATCGATCCGATCATCTCCAGGATCGAGAGGTCATCACCGTCATCGTCCGTCGCGATAGTTTCGGCTGTCTCGGCGGGTTCGACAGCATCGACAGTCTCCACAACCTCGGCCTCGACTTCGACCGGTTCCGGCTCAGCTGCGGGTGCGGGCTCTTGCACCACTTCCGGCGCCAAGGCAAAAGCGGCATCGCCCTCGT
This sequence comes from Pseudomonadota bacterium, assembly GCA_039028155.1. Taxonomy (NCBI): domain Bacteria; kingdom Pseudomonadati; phylum Pseudomonadota; species Pseudomonadota bacterium. Next base: position 6,626 of record JBCCIS010000038.1, on the reverse strand, counting down.
CGCTTTCAGGTGTCGTCGCGACAACCTCCTCGGTCGTGGACGTGGTCACGATGGTCTCAGGCGGCAACACGAACTCGTCACTGTCGCGTCCCGTGTCCAACTCCGGCAAATCTTGCGGTTGATCGTCATACGTCATGGTTACGGTTTCATCGGCAGGCGCCTCAACCCCGATATCGCTGCCCGACGTTTCCGTCGCCGGCGCCGCCTGCACGTCGACAATATCAGCCGCCGGCACGACGACCTCCTCGACCGGCTCAACAATCACCGTCGTCGGCTCCGTCGGCTGCGCTGTCGCCGTCGACTGGTTCAAGGCCAGCGTATCCCCCTCATCGACGGGAGGCAGTGGCTGAGCTTCGACTCCCAGGTTCGATTGAGCGACCAACTCCTCCAGATTCTGCAGGTCGTTGCCGGCAAGGGACCGGAAGAACGCGATGTTCTGCTCTGCCTCCTCGCCGCTCAGCTCTTCGCGGACCAAGCCTTCGGCCTCCTCAATGTCACCGCGATAGGCCAACAACAACGCCAGGTTCAGGCGGATCTTGGAATCCGCCTCATCGCCTCGACTGGCGCGTTCCAGAAGTTCGATGGCGCCGTCAAGATCGCCCTGCATCGCCGCCTGCAGGCCCATGTTGTTCAGGACCTTCGGGTTGTCGGGCGACGCGGCAAGGGCGCGCATATTCGCTTCGTTCGACCTGGCGAGCTCACCCAACATGCCATAGGCGACCGCCAGAGCGGCCTGGGTTTCCCACATACCAGGCTCAATTGCGACCGACCGTTGGAGCGGGTCAAGTGCTGCCGTCGCGTTACCATCGGCCACCAGTGTCCGGCCCAGCAGACTTAAGAGCCTGGGGTCATCGGGATGTTGGCCAAGCGCGTCGTTGAGCACGTTGATCGCGTAACCGTACTGGCCGAGCCGACGCAAGTTGTCCGCCAGGCCGATCGCTGCTTCCAAGTCGGTCGGATCACGGTCGAGCAAGTTCTGCCAATAGCCGGCCGCGCTGACGTAGTCGCCGGCGTCCTCTGACGTGCGCGCGGCGGAAACAAAGGAATCGGAGATTTTGGCTTCGGTCTCGGTGGCCGGCTCGGTATCGACATTCCCCCCGCTGACACCTTGAACCGGGAGCGATTCGCACGACGCCAGCATGATTCCAATGACTGTTGCGCCAGCCACGGTCACGCAGCGGTGGCCCTTTGCCACGGCAGGTCGACGTGTCGAAATAGGTCCTTCCCCTACCCCAGAGTCTGCGACGAGTAGCGGCTGTCACTATATCAAGCGAGTTATCCACCGGGCAAAGCGAATCGGTGACCTCGCGGCAATAAAACGGTATAATTTCTAAGAGAATCAGGTATTTCCTGCCTGTAGCGAAATTCGGCAGAACGCTGGGAAAGAACGATATGATGATCAAGTTCCCCGTCGCAGTCCGTTACGCCGCCGGTGCCGCCTTGTGCATGGTGGCGACCGCCTTCACCACCGCAAGTGCCGAGACAATTCGAGTTGAAGTGAACCAGGCTGAGATTCTTCGACTGGAAGCAGATGCCCAAATCGTCCACATCGCCAACCCGGCGATTGCCGACGTGGTCGTCGAGTCGCCGCGACTTCTCTTCGTTGTCGGTCGGGCCCCTGGTCAAACCGGTATTTTCATTCTCGATGCGAACGGCAAGGAAGTCATCAATGCCGACTTGTTGGTGACACCAAACAACAATCACGAAGTGACACTGAACCGCAACGCCGTGGAGCTGACCTACAGCTGCTCTCCACGCTGCGTTGCGACCAATGTGTCTGAACTTGCTGCCGCCGGAACCAATGCGGCCACCGGAGCCGCGGCGGCGGGCACGACCACATCCGCCTTGGGCGGCACGGCGACCGGCGACGACGCGGCGGCCAACGAGACGACGGCAACGGTCAACATCACCACCGACGCTACCGAGTAGAACGTAAGCGCCGCCACGGGCGCATTCGGTCTTCTTTGCCATCGCGCTGACTAAGTAGGAGCGGTGGGGCGACGTCCTCGCCCAGCCTCGGCCTCTCAATGCAGGTCGACCGGATGGGAGCCTCTCACCTTCATGCATGCCGACACGACCCCACATCGACACGGTACGTCACGGGTCTCCGCATTTGAACGGCCGAGCCTAGCGATACGACATCATCCAATGCTGACAGTTACGGATCGCAGGCAAGACCGGGTCTGAGGTCTATTCTGCACGGCAGCCTCAAAACAACAGCGGGCCACATATCGTGTGGCCCGCTGCCTGTACTCTGCGCGCCCCATCGACAGGGGCTGCTGTTTTCCTGATTAGCCGCCGATGCGGAGGTTGCTCAGCTCGCGACCGATTTCGCGGAACGATGCCTCAAGCGTCGCGGCGTCTGGCGAGTCGAAGTAGTTGCTCTCGTCAGTCGCACAGTTACGCATCAGGTTCCTGACCGTGCTAGAGCTGACCTGGAACGTGATGGTGTAGACGATGATGTCCTGTGCCTTGACCGCGTTACAAACTGCTGCCGTGCGCAGGTTCAGCTGAGCGATCGCCGTGCTCGAGCTCGAAGTCGTGCCCAGATTGCCGTCGGCGATACGGCCATAGGCGCCATAGGACGACGTGCCGATGTAGTTTTCACCGTCGGTCATCAACACGATCGCCTTCTCGAACTCGTCGTTGTCGTACTCAGTCGCCGTGGTGAACGGTTCGGTGTTCGACAGCGTGCGCCAACCCCAGACGAGGCCGAAGTTGATGTGCGTGATCCCGCGTGACTCCATCGAATCGATCTTGCTCTCGACCGTCGACTTGACGTTGGTCAACGGCAGGACAGGCCGCGGACAGTCCTTGTTCGGCCCCTTCCGCTGGCCATAGCTGCCGGAGATCGGCGGCCACCAGTTGCCAGAGCCGCTCGGCCGAAGATAGGCCTCCCAGCGGGTGTCGTCGTTGGTAGGCGCCGCATCGGTCTGATCTTCACCATCCTCACGCGCCATAACACAGCCGCGCCAGATATCCGGCGCAAAGTCGGCCGCGTCATAGTCGCTGTTCAAGTGACCGAAACCGGTGTCGACATTCACCGTTCCCGCAAACGGCACGACGGAGATATAGAGCAGGTCACTCTCGGCATTGGCGCCGAAGAGAATGTCAAGGAAGCTGTGCGCAGCACTCTTCAAATTATTCATCTTCGTGGTGCCCATGGACCCGGTGTTGTCGAGCACCAGGGCGACTTCGAGACCCTTCGATTCACGGATAATGACCGTCGTCGCCGTGACCGTGATGTCATGAATGCCGATGACGTTCATCAACGTCGTATCGAGTGTTGCCGACGCGCTCAGTCGAACTTCCTCATCGGAGATCTCCATCTCCGGCTCGGCAGCGACACCCAGCTCTTCGACGGGATAATTCGCCTCGAAGTAGGACAACATCAGCTCTTCGAGCTCGTCGTCGCTCAGTTCGGTCGCGCCGCCGGCGGCAAGGCCCGCAGCATCAAGCGCGTAGCCAAGACGCGATTTGACGAGGTATGCGCGGCCCATGTCGATCGCGGCCCCGCCGGCCAGGCATATCGGCAGCAGAGAGAGGGCGAAGACGACCGCAACGGCGCCCTTGCGCTCTTTGACCAAGCGTCGCCACGGCGCCCAGTTAAACCAAGTCATGGTTGTTATCCGGCTTTTCATGGTTGTCGATCTCATTTGGTTGAGCATGATCTCATCCTGCCTTTGCGCATCACTCGCGCTCATCTTTGGAATCGTCAGGCCGCTCGATTGTCTATCCGCTGAACTCGACCGCGATAGTCGTGCGCGGACGCAGATAGGCCATGTCGGTGATGATGAACGGCTCAAAGATCAGTTCACCAAACACGGGGCTGTAGCTGTAGGTCACGAGGGCGACGATCACGCTGTCGTTCTCGCTCAACAGGCCTTCGGGAAGGTCGAATTCTTCGATATCCTCACCGCCGCGGTGACGTTGCCATTCGATCGTGACCGCCCCATCCTCATCGGCAACCAGGCTGGCGACCGTATAGGCGGCGTCGCCGGATGAGTACGGCTGCAGAATGCTGTCGACGGCACGAAAGATGTTGTTCACGTCACCCGCGGAAACCGATTTCTGCTGCGCGACCAGGTCGGCTGCGGTCTGCGCGCCGGTTGTGATCTTCTTGTCCAGAAGAAGCACATAGCCAAGCTCTGCCGTGCCGAACAGCAACAAGATCAAGATCGGCAATATCAGCGCGAACTCCGATGCCGCGACACCGCTGCGGTCACGCCAAAGCTTCAGAAGTAGGTTCGCTTTCATCATGTCGCTTCCACCTAGAAGAGGCTCTGGAAAGGCTCGTTCTGGAACGCGGCCGCGGCTTGCAGCATGAGCGTGTCCTGATTGGGCGGTGCCAGGAATTCCGCCAGGAACGGCGTGATGATCTGGTACTTATAGGCAATGCGAACCAACACCACTTCGCCGGCCTCGCCGATATCGAACAGGTTGCCTTCGGCTTCACCTTCGTCGTTCAAGAACTCGTCGAACGCCATGTCGTCGAAGTCCGCATAAGTCCGGATGTCGACGATTACCTTGTCGCAGTCCAGGACGTTGTCGAGGTTCTCACACAGCAGTTCGTAGAACTTGTCCTCGGGGTCGTCTTCCAGCTGAAGGTTGCCGGTTCGAATGGAGCGCGCGACAGAGGACACTTCGCCGTTCATCACCGTTGCCGTGAAGAACAGAAACGACGTCTCCAGAATGGCGAAGATCAGGAAAAAGAAGACGGGCGCCACGAGGATGAATTCCATCGCGACAACGCCGGAACGGTCTTCGGCCAGGCGCCGTGCGCGTCGTCGATACCATGTCGCAATCCGATACATGTGTGCCACCCGTGCAAGAAGCGTTCCAGATCGGCTTCCCAGCCATCGTGCCGTAGCATGTCAGGCGCCCACCTGACCTAGCAGTGACGCTAGACACAATCGCCGGACGGTTGCGGTCATGACGCCTTGCGCAGTGACCGTGGTCACAGCATTGACCCGGGAATTTGGTTAATGGCGTTAACGAACGCCATGCGGCGCGCGTGCTAGGGCACGCGGTAGACGAGGAACCCGTCGAGTCGCGAGTCGTCGGTGCCAAGACGCACGGCCCACGAAGGCGGATCGCCGGCGGCCAACCGTCCGTAGAGGCTCTCTGTTCCACCTTCCCTGACATACCAATCGTGCCCGCCCTTGCCCTCCTGTGCCGTGCAAAGGATCACCAGACCGACGTCGCGGGCGGCCAGCATGTCCTTGGCCATCAACGGTTCGGCGAGAAAGGCGCGATGTGCGTCGACGATGCCGTGCTCCATGCGGTGATAGGGCGCGGCGACCACGCCATAGCCAGTACGCAAGGCGATTTCTGGACCTGGATAAATATAGGTCAGCACCGTGCCGTCGATGTCGGCATCGCGCAGAAAGCGGCCTGCTGAGCGCCAATCGCATTCTTCAACGCCAGCGTCGGCGTTCGCCTTGACATCAGCCGGTATCATGACGATTGCCGCAACGATATGACTCAGCAATAGGGCAACGAACCCGGCCGCACCAATCAACACACGGCCCGGCAGCGTGGCCAGGCGACCGACGAAGCGGGCAAACGCGACAAGCACCACCGTCCAGATAAGGACGAGAACAATTTCGGCATAGGGCAATACGCGCACCTGATAAAGCGCGCCGACGATGTAAAAGGTTAACGCTAGGCCCAAAATGACGTAGGTGCCGCGCTCGACTGTATCGCCACGGCACAGGCGATACAGCACGAAGGGCAAAACAAAGATAACGGGCCCCAGCGTGAACATCGCATCGGCCCATGTCCTTGGGTCGGCGGTCAGCAGCGGCTCGGCCTCACGAACGTTTGCCAGGAAGACCTCCCGCACTTCCGGCGCCACCTGGCCGTAGGGACCTTCAAAGAACGCCGGAAAACTGAAGCCCATGACACATGCGGGAATGAGCGCGGCGACGATACCTGTCAGAAAGCGCACGACAAGGCCTGATCCGGGTGTGATCCGAGCGGCACCAAAAACCAAACCGGCGGCAGCCAGCATGGCCAGAGCCAGGACAATATACACCAGCGAAAGCCTATCAAGTTCGACGGCGAACCAATCGACCGGCGGCCGTTCGATCATCAGAGCGACGACAAGACCTGCAGCAAAGAAAACGGCGAAGCGCCACAACGCGGTCGCGGCGTCAGCACGACCGAACAGCCACATCACGCCGAATGACGTGACGGCGACCAGCAGCAGAAGCAGGGTCTCGGTACCGACCCAAAGGCTGAGCGCCGTCGCCAGTCCGGCCAGAATCGGATAGATCATGCGCTCTGGCGTCTGGTTCCATCGAAGCATCAAGGCCAAGACGCAGGCGGCAAGCGCGGCAAGCAGGCTGTGGTGATCGGGCCTTCCCAACTGGAACACCGCATAAAGGCCGGGCTGGGCAAGGAACAGCACGGCCATCAAGAGCGCGCCCCAGCGCGGCAGCACGGTGAGCGCACCCCAAGCCAGGAACATCAACGTCACGGCGGCGAACACCGGACTGATCACCACGCCCCACCAAAACAGCGATGTCTGGAAGTCGGTGACCAGCATGCCGGGCAACGTGCCCGCCAGCATCAAGACGTCGAAAGGCCGGGTCCAATGCATGACCAGGCCATCGGGCGCGTTC
>JBCCIS010000037.1 GCA_039028155.1 Pseudomonadota bacterium | reverse complement strand
TGCACATGGTACGTGTTCGAGAGGCGGAGCCCCCATAGTCGTGTCGGAGAGAGATTGCCACACTTACAGAACTGCCAACTATCTCTACGTTGGTTTCAAGGTCACATAGCGGCGGCGCGCACTCCCGCCTAGCTGCGTGAATCTACTTTAGCCGCCGATCCATCTGGTGAAGCCGATATCCGACTGGGCGCACCGGTCGTAGATGCCGTGGGTGATGGTCTCGAGTTCGGCGCGTTCCCGGTTGAACGCGTCACACAGCGCACGGTAGCGCGGCCACATCGCTCTGATCTCATCCTTGATGGCCGCCTCATCAACGGTCAGAACGCGGCCGTTCTCGCAGATCACCCGGCCCGCCACCATGGTCATGACGACGGAAGAACCGGTTTCGGCGGTGACAAGCTGACGTTTCAGGTTGTTCAAGGGCACGAACGGCATGCGGTCGAGATCGAGCAGAATGATATCGGCGAGCGCGCCTTCGCGGAGCTGGCCGAGCTCGCCGTGCTTGCGCAGAGCCCTGGCGCCGCCATCCATGATGCAGTTCAGATAGGTTTCCGCCGCGGGCCACTGGTCGTAATCCGGCTGATCGATCCTCTGCAGCATGGTGCCGACCTTGGCGTTGATCCAAAGGTTGTTGCTCTCGTCGACCGAGGCTTCGTCGGTGCCCAGGCAGACAGGCACACCGGCGTCGATCATCTTGCGTAACGACATGACGCCGCTGCCAAGCGCCAGGTTGGAAACGGGGTTGTGGGCGACCATGGCGCCTGCGTTGGCCATGCGCACGATATCGTCGTCGTCGGCCCAAACGGCATGAATAACGACGCTGTTCTCGTTTAGCGCGCCGATGTCGTCGACATACGCGATCAGAGATTGGCCGTGGTCTTCGCGGCCATGCACGTATTGCATCTTGGTCTCTAGAATGTGCATGTCGAAGGCGACGTCGTGCTCTTGGGCGAGCGCGGCCAACGCCTTCATGGTCTCGCGGGTAACGCGCTGCGGCGCCGAACAAGAGACGTGAATGGCGAGCCGGCCGCCATCGTGATTGTGCCATCGGGCAAACGCGCGGTCATACATGGCGACCATGTCAGCGGTTGACTTGCATGACCGCGCATCCATCGCTTTGATCGCGCTCTGCGGCAACATGTCCTGCAGAAACGGCAATGTCGCGTATTCAGGAAGGTTCGGATCGGCAATGCCAACCGATGCCCGTATCCCGGCGTCGGCATAGGCCTGGAGCGTGACATCGATCGTATCGTCGGCTGCCGGCAGGAAAAAGTGCTGGTCGTCGCGCACACTCGTGACACCTAGTTTGATGAGCTCCAGGGCCGACAACATGGTGCGCAGATAACCGGCCCGCTGACCGCTGGCCAAGTCGTCGGACGGTGTCTCGCGCAGCATGTAGACTTCCAGGGGAAAGCCATCGAATGCGCCTTTCATGAACGCACTTGCCGAGTGAAAGTGACCGTTGATCAGGCCGGGCATGGCAAGCAACCCGGTTCCGTCGATGACGCGCTCAGTCGCGCCGGCTTCGGTTCGGACCAAGTCATCACCGATGGCGGCAATCCTGTCACCATCAATCAGGATGTCGCTGGTCTCCAGGAAGCGGTCCTCCTGATCGAGTGTGAGAACCGATGCATTTCGAATGAGGATACTCATGGACAGGTCTTCTCCTCCTGGTGAACGACCAACGGCGTCGATGCCTTTGGGGTCGAGACTGTGATCTTACCGCCAAATCGATGCCGCAGGGTCAACTGAGCAGGCCAACATGGGCGGCAAACACGGGTGTGCAATCCAGGTCTGACAGATCAACGTTCGGGTGGCGCGGATGTAACGAAGGTCAAGAAAACGAAGAAGCTTGATAGGCTCAATCTCAAGGTCATCGGAGAATTGGCCTTGGGAGAAAGTACAGATCATCACGTCGTGGGCTTGCCGTTTGTGACAGAGGAAGGGTTAGCTTCCCGACCGACCTTTGAGCATGACCTGTAGAAACTCCTGCAAGATAGCAGAGTGATGGCGATTGCTTCGAAACACCGCATAAATCGGCATGGTGTAGCGGAATACATCCGGTAGGATCTCACGGATGTCGCCATGACCTGACGTCGCACAATGTACTGGGAGAAAGCCTAAGTACATTCCGCCCTCAACAAGGGCGAGCATTGCCTCGGTCTGATTGACGATACTACCGACGGGAAACGTCTGTTTCAGGCGACGTAATTCATCACTCTCAAAGAACCCCCGGTGCACAAGTTCACTCTTGTAGATTTCCCGTTCGTCCAATTCGTCGCCACGATCAATGGCCTGAGCGACCGGATGTTGGCCGCCGCAAAACAGGCCCGCGATCTCCTCATAAAGATAAGCGTACTGAAGGCCGGAGAAACGTTGATAGTCAGGGACGATCCCGATATGAAAGCGTCCGTCGATGACCCCGCGCTCAACTTCGCTGGGCGTGCCAATCGTCGGATTCACCGTGACATCAGGTGCGATCTCGCGGAACTCCATGATCGCTTTGATCAACGGGTTCCTGTCATCTGAAACCGCGTAGTCAATCACGCCGATTTCGATCTTGCCCATCAGCTTGTCGTTTATGCCGGCGATGTTCTCCTTGAAGTCGTTAGCGGCCGCGACAAACTGCTCAATGTACACAAGGGCCTGACGGCCCTGTTGGGTTAGGCGGAAACCGCTTCGATCACGATGGCAAAGACGCATGCCAAATCGTGTTTCCAGATCAGTGATGTGCTTGGATAGCGTGGAGCGGCCAATTCCCAGTTCAGTCTGTGCTGCCGACAAGCCCCCGCATTCGATCACGGTCTTAAACACGCGAACCAAACGCAGGTCGACGTCACTTATCTGACCCGAAAAGACCTTTCTTCGTCCGGCCATGCCACTTTCCTCCAGGTCGGGCGCGCGGCGGCTATGTTGTCAAGTTATAGAACAGTACTTCGACAGCTTCGGATTTACGTCACAAAGCAGACTACCTAGTACAGGTGAAAGCACGGATCTCCGTCAGTCGCAAGCTTGGCCCGCCATTTCTCATTGCCCTGACGCGACAAACTGGCACTGTAAGCGGCCATCCGAGATGGTGGCCAGTCGGCACGAACTATCTGAGTGGTCGAGCGTCGAGAGCGGCGCCTTTAGATTCAACGAGAACATGGGCGAACCGTGACTAGAAATCGCAAGAAACGCCCTGAGGACCTCCGCAGTAGTGCGTGCTTCAACAACCCCGATGATATCGATCAGGCGGCAACGCTTCTCGAGCACTATCTGAACTACGGACTAACGCAGGAGGAGATGCGGTCCGGCCGGCCGGTGATCGGAATCGCACAGTCCGGTTCGGATCTGGCGCCGTGCAATCGTCACCATCAAACGCTGGCACTTCGACTGAGGGACGGCATTCGGGATGCAGGCGGCATACCCATCGAGTTCCCGATCCACCCGATTCAGGAGACGGGCCGCAGGCCAACCGCAGCTCTAGATCGCAATCTGCAGAGTTTGAGTCTCATCGAGATCCTGCATGGTTACTTCCTGGATGGAGTTGTGCTGACCACCGGGTGTGACAAGACCACGCCGTCGCAGCTGATGGCAGCGGCCAGTGTCGACCTACCGGCGATTGCCCTGTCTACCGGACCTATGCTCAATGGCCGGTACATGGGTCGCTGTGTTGGCTCTGGTACGACCATGTTCGAGGCCAGGAAGCTCTTCGCAAAGGGTGAGATTGACGCTGTCGGCTTCCTTGATATCACGGGCTGTACCGCGCCTTCGGTCGGTCATTGCAACACCATGGGTACGGCCCTGACGATGAACTGCCTTGCGGAAGCGCTTGGTATGTCACTTCCGGATAACGCTTCGGCACCAGCGGCTTATCGGGAACGCCAGCAGATCGCCTATGCAACAGGCCGTCGGATTGTGGACATGGTGTGGGAGGACCTTAAACCCTCCGACTTGATCACGCGTTCTTCCATAGAAAATGCGATTGTCGTCTGTGCCGGCCTTGGCGGGTCCACGAATGCACAGATCCACATCAATGCAATTGCGGCACACGCGGGTATCGATGTGACGATGGAGGACTGGCAGGTGCTCGGCGCCGACGTCCCGCAAATCGTCAACTGCATGCCTGTCGGTGAGTATCTCTCCGAGGATTTTCACCATGCGGGCGGTTGCCAGGCCGTGCTGTACGAGCTCAACGAGGCCGGGTTGCTGAACGGCGACGCGATGACCGCCAACGGGAAATCTGTTGCTGAGAACTGCGCGAACAGAGAAACCCAGGACCGAAACGTGGTTTGGACCGTACAGGAGCCGGTCACCAGGAATGGTGGGTTCACGGTTCTAACGGGCAATCTCTTTCGATCGGGCCTCTTGAAGACCTCTGCGATCAGCGATGACTTTCGCGCCCGCTATCTCTCAAGACCAGATTGTCCCAACGTATGCGAGCTGAACGTGACGGTGTTCGATGGCCCAGAAGACTACCGGGCGAACATCGACAGCCCTGAGCTCGAGATTGATGAGCATTCCATTCTGGTCATCAGAGGTGTCGGTCCGGTTGGTTATCCCGGATCGGCTGAAGTGGTGAATATGCGGCCGCCTGCACGGCTTCTTACGCAGGGCATAAACGAGCTGCCGACAATGGGCGATGGTCGCCAAAGTGGCACCTCCGGAGCACCGTCCATTCTCCATGTCTCACCCGAAGCCGCGGCCGGTGGTGGATTAGCCATTCTTCGGAACGGTGACCGGATTCGACTTGACCTCAACGAGCGCCGTGTCGACTTGCTCATCGATGACGAGGAGATTGCCGAGCGGTTTCGCAACACCAAGTTCGAGTATCCGGTGAACCAGACGTGGTGGCAGCAGGTTTACCGCGAAAACGTGACCGATCTCGACAGGGGAGGCGTGTTCGAAGATATGGTCCAGTACAAACGGATTGGCAAAAAGTTGCCACGCCGCGTCGAGTGAAGTTTAACGTCGATTCAGTACCCTTTCTCGAAGTCGACAATGCCGAGCAATGGTTCACCACGGCGATAGCGCGCGAGGTTGTCGGCGAACACATCGATTATCTGGTCCATCTCGTCTACCGTACCGCCGCCACTGTGCTGGGTTACGATCATGTTCGGCGCGGTCCAGAAGGGATGGGTCTTCGGCAGTGGCTCTTCCTGGGTGACATCGATCACCGCGCCGCCGATTGCTTGTCGATGCAGGGCAGCGGCTAGGGCGGCCTCGTCGACGACGGAACCGCGTCCAAAGTTAACGAAGAGTGCATCGTTCTTGAGCAAGGCCAAGCGGGCCTCGTTGAAGACGCCGATTGTGCCGTCGGTTTCCGGGACCGTACTGACCACAACATCTGCAGCCGCCAGAGCCTTGTCGAGTTGAGCGGGTGTCCACTCGCTGCCAAAGCGGGTGACGTTGCATTGGAATGGCGCCAGCAGCTCTTCCAATCGCCTATTGATGTCGCCATAGCCGAAAAGCACGACGGCTGCCCCTCTCAGGGTTGCCAGCTGCGCACGTATCGCATCGCCCTGCCAATCTGAGTTTTCCCGCAACACGGCAAGTCGATTAACACCGCGGTAAAGAGCCAGTATCCCGGCCAGGATGGATTCCGCGACGGGTTCGGTGAAGAAGTCCGGCAGATTCGTCAGTGTGATGCGATCTTCAAGTGCCGGCCAATCCAGTTCGCAGTACTCGCTGATGCCGACAGAGCACAACTGCAGCCATTCAAGAGACGGCGATCGCGGCACCCAAGAGGCAGGGATGTTCCCAAACACCACCTGACTGGTCATGAATGCGGGGCCCAGATTGTCGGTCTCCTCGAACTGGTCGTGTACGTGGAGAGTGTCGTCACCGATCACGCTTCGTACTCGCTCGATCTGTGTGTGGTCGAAGGCTGAGGAGAACAGAAAAACGTCCATGAATGGATCCTCTGTTGGAGGCACCTAGGGTCAAGGGGCGGGCCAAATGAGCCGTGTTAGCTGAGCGAACAAGGGTCATCTATCTAGGAAGCATCGATGGAGGTCGTTGGCTAAATGTCGAACCATAGTTTGATTTCCTCACCTTTCGATGGCTCGGCATTTCGAGGAACATTTTCACACTGCGGGTACGCACATGGCCTGCGCATGTTGAGGGGCTCGGTTAGCAGTCATGCAAGGGTTTGTGGATCGTGGCGGCCACGAACCAAGCGACCGACGTTTCGGCAGTTACTTGCCGAGCTATTCATGAAGAAGAGGCTTTCGCAAGTCTTAGGCGCAGGAGCGATCTCTGCAGACGTCCAGTGACCTCACCAGTCTGAGGAAAATGCGACGTTGGGCATGTCCAAACGAGCAGCAGGATGACAGCAGCTCAAAGACAAAAGGGGAGTGATAGAATGCTTGGACTAACCAAAAAATGTGTTGCGGCGGCCTCGGTCCTTACTCTGGCCCTGTTCGTTTATCAGGCCGGCGGGCCTGCAGCGAACGCCGATGAACTAGACGACATAATGGATGCGGGCGTCATAAGGATTGGGTTTTTTGAAGATTTCCCGCCGTTCTCTTCCGCTGGCCCAGATCTGCGATCCCACGGTTACGACATTGATGTCATCAACGCCTTGGCTGAAGAATTGGGTGTCGAGGCGGAGCTCGTCGGCATCACCGGCCAGAACCGAATCCCGATGCTTCTGGAACACAAGATCAACATGATGGTCAGCGTTGGTTACAGCGATGAGCGCGCTGAGGTCTTGGCCTTTACTGAGCCCTACGCGCCATATTCGATCGATGTCGTCGGGCCGAAGTCTCTTGAGGTGACGGGGCCGGAAGACCTCGTCGGGAAGTCGCTAGCCGTTAACCGCGGCACGCTTGAGGACACGAGTCTGACGGAGGTCGCCCCCGAGGGTACGGACATTCAGCGTTTCAACGACTACAACGGTGTTATCTCGGCCTTTCTTTCTGGTCAGGTCGACATGATGGTTGTTGGCAATGACGTCGGTGCGGCGGTGCTGGCACAAAAGCCGGACATGGAACCGGAGTCAAAGTTCCAGCTCTTGAATTCGCCGTCAGCGATGGCGATTAACTTGGGCGAGGAACGCCTGTTAGCGCGACTTGAGGCGTTCATCGTACGGATCAAGCAAGATGGTACGCTTGATTCTATTTCTCAGGAGTGGCTGTCAATTCCGTTGCCCGAAAACTTGCAACACTGAGCGACTGAGTGGAGTACCAGTTAGACTTTGGGGCGCTGCTTGAGTACGTCGACTTGTTCGCGGAAGGGGCGGCGGTCACCTTAGGGTTGACCGCCGTTTCTGCTGTAGCTGGAGTCGCCGTCGGGATTTTTGGCGCCGCCGCGTTGTGGAGTGGGCGATCGTGGATGAGGTGGCCGATCGTCACCTACGTCGAGCTGATTCGCAACACGCCGTTCATCGTCCAGATGTTTTTCATTTTTTTCGGGCTGCCGAGCCTGGGCTTGCGTCTCACAGCGCTGCAGGCCGCGGCGCTTGCCATGACCATAAACCTTGGCGCCTATGCCATAGAGATTGTGCGTGCCGGACTAGAGTCAGTTCCAGACGGACAAGGCGAAGCCGGGCGCAGCGTGGGTCTCCACGCGATCCCGATCTTCGTGCTGATTATCCTGCCGCAGGCACTGGTCACGGTCTATCCGGCCCTTGTCAGCCAGATCACGATCACCATGCTTGAGTCGGCCGTGGTCTCACAGATTGCCGTCGTCGATCTTACCCATGTCGGCGACTTCATCCAGTCGCGTAACTTCCGTGCCTTCGAGACTTACGTCGTGATCACGGTTATCTATCTCGTCATGGCACTGCTGATGCGACGCCTTTTGGCGCTCGCCGGTTTCCGGCTCTTCGCAGGACGCGGCCGATGATGGAGTTCACGCTCTGGGACTTCGCGCGCAATCTGCTGCTGGCTGCCCGCTGGACGCTGCTACTCTCCGGCATAGCCTTTGCCGGCGGCGTAACGTTGGGACTGGTTTTGCTGGCGATCCGTGTCAGCAAGTACAAGCGCGTGCACATCGCAATCAAGCTTTATGTCGAGTTATTCCAAAGCACGCCGTTGCTGATGCAGTTGTTTCTCGTGTTCTTCGGCCTTCCGATGCTGGGGTTCGACGTTCCGGCGTGGGTAGCGGCGTCCCTTTGTCTCACGCTGTATGCAAGTGCCTACCTTACCGACATATGGCGCGGCTGCGTCGAAGCAATCCCGCGCGGTCAGTGGGATGCCAGCGCCAGCTTGGGCTTGAGATACTTGGCGCAGTTGCGTTTTGTCATCCTGCCCTTGGCTCTGCGTACCGCCATTCCGCCGACGGTGGGATTTATGGTGCAACTTGTCAAAGGTACCGCGCTTGCCTCGATCATAGGATTCAGTGAGGTAACTAGGACCGCACAGATTCTGACCAACGCGACGTTTCAGCCGTTCATCATATTCGGCATGGCGGCACTGATTTACTTCATCATATGTTTCCCGCTGACGGTCTGGGCGCGCAGAATGGAGCAGCACCTATCAACGGAGCGTTGAGATCGGACGGGAGCCAAGCGAACTTCGGGAAACGAAGCGTTCCAGCTTCGGTGTCTGTGGATCGCCGACGAGTTTCCCACCAGGCCGATTTCAGCACACCGAAACTCGAAGCACACCGATAACTGACGTGGCGGCTTGCGCATAGACTCTAGGAGCCCTGAAGGCCGTTAGGCTGATAGGCGGTTAGTTCGATTTCGACCTTTGCATCGATGGTTAGGCTGGCGCAAATGGTTGCTCTGGCCGGCGGCTTGCTGGTGAAGTACTTCGCGTAGACCGCATTGAACTCGTCAAAATCCGATGGGTTGGCAAGGCAGATGCTGACCTTCACGACATCTTTCAAAGAGCTGCCAGCCTTGCGCAGTATGCCATCTGCCACATCAAGAATTTTCGTCGTTTCGGCGCCGACACCGCCACTGACGATCTCCTGATCGTCACCAAGTGCGACCAACCCGGAGAGATAAATGAAGTCGCCGGCCCGGACGAAGCTGGAGAATGGCATGCCTTCTTCGCCGGGTGCGCCATGTTCGAGCCTGATAGTGCTGCTGCTGTCCGTCACTCTCTGTCTCCAATGCTGATGTTACGGTCACGACTGGATAGCGTCGCTTGGTGATGTGGCATCGTCTGGCCGCCAAGAAGCTTGCATTGCGCAGGCCCGTAGCCATCGCGCCACGCTTCTTTTAATGCGAGGTGCCGAGGCCTGAGGGAATGGCTTCCAGGAAAGGATCTGCAAGCGAGAGGAGCTGCTGCCGACGTAAAGAAGGGAGCGGCTCAAGGGGTGGGCAAACCGTTCTCCAACCAGGGTCCTCCGACAGGTCGGCGATCAACTCCTTGACCGCCTCACTAACCGGAAACTTCAACAGCGTATCTTCCCACAGACCGACCAACGTCGCCTGGGCGGCCTGGGCCGCCGGGCTGTTGCTTTGCCAGCCATCCGCGACATCGCGAAGCAGGTTCGGTATCAGGTTGGCCGTAGCCGTGATAGCACCGGCGCCGCCTGCTTCTAGCAGCGGCCACAGCAAGTGATCGTCTCCGGAATAGACGGCGAGCTCCGAAAAGGAGCTGACAAGTGCCTTCATGTTCTCGAAAGAACCACTGCTGTCCTTGATGCCTGTGATCACCGGCGAAAAGTCGTTCAGCAACCGTTCGATCAAGGATAACGTCAGCGGAACGCCAGTTACGTCTGGAAAGTGATAGAGATAGATCTTGGCGTCGTCCCGGCCTAGAGCGTCAATGACACGCGCATAGAAGGCGAAAATGCCGTCTTCGCTCGGGTTCTTGAAGAAGAACGGCGGGTGGATGAGGACTCCCTGACAGCCCAAATCAAGAGCTTGCCGAGAAAGCCTGACCGTCTCGGCGATCGAACAGCAACCGGTGCCGACCATAACGGTTTCTGGTGGAACGCCAGCACCGACAAAAGCGTCAAGGGCGGCGGATCTTGCGTCAGGCGAGAACGACGCCGACTCGCCGGTCGTGCCGAACAGGACTATGCCATCGCAGCCATTGCCCAGCACCCAGTGCGCGTGATCGACGAGTTTGCGGAGCTGTACATCTCCCGCTGAGTCGACGGGTGTGACGAGTGCGGCACTCAACGTCGGTTTCGAAACGTTCGGATTGCTCGTTGGCACAATCGATCAGCCCATAGTGTTACCTGACATCAGACTACATGGCGCGGCAGTCGTGCTGAAACCTGATAGTTTCGAAGCTTGGTTTCGCTAAATCGAACGAAACACTCTGGCTCGATCCACCTCAACCTGAGAAACCTCCTAACGTGTGTCGTGGACCACCCCTTGCACCACCTGTTGCATGATCCTCCGGTCCGGCGGCTCGCGTAGCGATCATCCAGATGGACCACAGGTCCATCATGATCTAACAATCAAACTGGAGCAGGTGGGGGGTATCTGGTTGGCGCGATCGGCCACGCTTCATGCGCCTATGCCTTCGACGACAGCGAAGGCAGCGGCAGCTCCAGGCTGGATCTGGATCTAACCTATGCTGGCCCCTTGGTGGGTGTCGGATTTCAGTTCTAGGGACTCGCGTTTCGATCGCGACATAGGTTCTGGGCGGACTCAGTGGAGCGGCGGAGTATTCGCACCACCACGACTCTCCATATCACGGGTTGTGGCGCCATCAGATGGCCATTGCTGAGCGATCACGTTCTTGGCGCACCCTAGCCGTTCCCTTCGTATCCAGAGTGCTCGCGTTTTGTGACATGCAAGATTGAGGCAGACCGGCCGCATGCGTGAGTCCATTTGCACTGCCTGCCACCCGACGGACCGCGCGGGCGCGTGGGACGCATCAGGGCCCCATAAGTCTATGTCGTCCGGCATAACTAAGGAGGTGACCGCTGAGAGATTGATGTCTGCTAAACCGATGCTGACTACGGTTGATCGGCAACGGCAGCGTCCGTGTGTGTGCCGGTCCTCCGGCATGGTTGGTCAGAAGGACGCGCGATGGGTCTGCGGAACGTTACGTCGCCAAAATGGGATGCCCTGAAAGCGGAGTTGCAGTCACGAAAAGACGGCGACTTCGACTGGGAAGGAGGCAAGGTTGCGCTCTACAGCTACTGGTTCGATGAAGGTCTCGAGTTTGCCATTCGCGAGGCCTACCAGCTTTACTTCGGCGAAAACGCGCTCGGCAAAAAGGCTTTTCCAAGCGTCGCCGAACTGGAAGACGAGGTCATTGATCATGGTCTGAGGCTGTTTGGTTGCCCGAATGGAGGCGCCGGCATCTTCACAAGCGGCGGCACGGAGAGCATCACCATTGCGGTCAAAGCCGCCCGCAAGTGGGCGCGCGACAACAGACCGGACGTTAACGATCCCGTTATCGTCGCGCCGGAAACGGCGCACCCGTCCTTCAACAAAGCCGCCTACATGCTCGACATGACGGTGACTCGCGTCCCGATGGGCGAGGACTTTCGGGCCGATGTCGCGGCCATGCGTGACGCGCTGACCGCCGACACGGTCATGATCGTCGGGTCGGCGCCGTCCTATTCCCATGGTGTCTTTGACGATATCGCAGGCATCGCGGCGCTCGCCCAGGAGCATCGGCTCTGGTGCCATGTCGACGCTTGTCTTGGTGGCTTTCTCTCGCCTTTTGCCAAGAAGCTGGGTTACGACATTCCACCCTTTGATTTCAGCGTGCCTGGCGTTACGAGCCTATCGGCCGACTTGCACAAATACGGCTACGCTCCCAAAGGGGCGTCACTGTCGCTGTACCGTTCGCAGGTCCTCAAGGATTGCGCCAAGTTCAGTTTCAACGACTGGCCCCGGGGCGCCTACGTAACTTACACGCTCAGCGGATCGCGCCCCGGTGGTGCGGTCGCGGGTGCTTGGGCCGCGCTTAACTATCTGGGCGAAGAAGGCTATGTGGCCGCGACAAAGGTCGTCATGGAGACGCGGGACCGTCTGATCGGTGGCATCGAGGCAATACCGGGTCTAAGGGTTTATCGCCCCTATGACCTGGCTGTCTTCGTCTTCGATTCGTCGGACGACAAGGTCGACATCAACGCCGTGATGGCCTGCATGCGCGAACGCGGGTGGTTTGTCGGCAGCACCGCGAAACCAATGGCCATCCACTACTCGGTCAATCCCGTTCACGCCAAGAGCGTCGACGCCTACCTTACCGACCTCGCCGCGGCGGTCGACGAGGTTCGGGTCTCCGGCCGGACCGTCGCGTTCGACGACGACACCTACTCATAGCGAGGTGGCTAGTTTGGCGAGCTCGTGAGGTGTCCATAGGTATCGAGAAACTCATCGAATCGATCAGCCATATGCCTGACATCATCGCGCGTATGGGCGAAGGAGAGATTGATCGCGCCGCGTCTGGTGATGTAGATCCCGCGGTTCAGCATGAAGAGTTGGTAGAGTTTCCGTAACGCCGCCGTCGTCGCGATCTGCGACGGATTTGTCGGCAGGCTGCTCTGAAAGTGCAGGGATAGTATCGATCCGAAGCAACCGGCACTGAAGGGCAAAGACCTCGCCTTGGCCTTGTCGCTCAACTGCTGACGCAACTCGTCACCCTTGGTGTTGAGCGCCTGCATGCCGGTGTTTGTCGCGACATGCCGGAGGCCGGTGTAACCCGCAATCATCGTCAGCACGTTGTTGTTGAACGTCCCGCCATGCATCAGCGTTTGAGGATGGGTCGGACTCAGCCGGTCGATGATGTCGGCTCTGCCGCCGACCGCACCGAAGTTCAGGCCGCCGCCGAAGAACTTCCCCAACGCCGTGATATCGGCGTCGATGCCCAGGATCGATTGCATGCCGCCGGGTGCGAAACGGGCCGTTTGCACCTCGTCGAAAATCAGCAGGGCGCCGATACGGTCCGCTGTTGCCCGTAATGTCTCGAGAAATGCCGGTTCAGCCATGATGCCGCCGCCGCTTCCCATCATCGGCTCGATAATGATGGCCGCGATCGCACCTTCATGCTTGGCGACCAGGCGATCGACGCTTTCGGTATCGTTATAGGTAGCGAACAGCATTCTGTCGGCTTCAACGTTCAACGGCATGTCCGACGAGAGGTAGTTGCACATGTAGCCGTGGTAGCCACCCTCGAAGGCGAGGATCAGCGGGCGACCAGTCGCAACTGTCGAAAGCCGCATGGCAATCAGATTGGCCTCGGTACCGGACGTGCAGAAACGCACGAGGTCGATCGACGAAAATCTTTCGCAGATCTCTTTGCCCAAGTCGACCTCGTGAACATGTGGCCCGCCATAGTTCATGCCATTCGATAAGGCGTCGCGCAGCGCATCTGTTATGGCCGGATTGGAGTGGCCATAGAGTGCCGCCGTCATGTCGCTGGTGAAATCGACATACTCGTGACCGTCCACATCCTCGACGTGGCTGCCTTCCGTGCGTGCGAGGAAGAGTGGAAACGGATCGAAGTAAAGCGACTGGCGTGAGCTGCCGCCGGGTAGGTAGGCGCCCGCCTCATCGAACACCTGTCGGCTTTTTGGGTTCAAATCGGCATATCGCTTCTCTTCATGGTCGATAGCGTCGTGGATGTCTTCGGGTCGGTTGACGTTCGGCATGTGTGGCGCCTTCAGAGCATTTGCGGGTTGGCGATAGTCGGTTTGTCCCCGGCGCCGGTCGATGAATGAAAGCTATTCGCTCTGTCGAATTCTTATGTGCGTTCTGAAGGATCATGACGCTCGGCGCATACGAATAAGCGCATCTTCATAAGGCGCTCTACCTTGGTGAACCACGGCGGCTTCTGGGATGTTGCCGCCGACGCTGTGCCGGGTTCCGGTAAGTGTTGATCAATGTTCCGCCTTCTGAAGCAAGGTTTGCGTTTTGAACGAGCCGTCGCCGATAGCCCAAGAGGCTTGTGATCTGCTGGTGCACAATGCTCGCCTCTTGACCGTGGACAAGCGCGATAGGGTCGTCCAAGGCGGCGCCTTGGCGGTGCGCGACGGCCTGATCGTCGCCGTCGGCGAGGATGAAACCATAAAACGGCAGTTCGTTGCCCGGACTGCGGTCGACGCCAATGGCGGTGTCGTTCATCCGGGTTTCATCGACGCCCATGTCCACGTATCACAGTACATTGCACGCTCGGTTCGGCCCGCGCTGGCGGCAAGCGCACTAACCCAAGGTCATTGGAAGGAGCATGTCCGGCCTGAGGATGAGCACGCCAGTGCGACACTCGCCGCAATCGACTACCTCAAATGCGGGTACACCGGTTTTATTGATCCCGGCACGATCTTTAACGCGGACGCGGTCGCGCCGGTCGCCGATGAGGTCGGAATCAGGATCTGGTTGACCGACCCTTACGTCGGGGATCGCGGTCGTCAGCTCGGCGAGACCTTGGGACACCTCTCAAGCGCCGGATTTCTCGCTCGCTGGACGGCGGACCTCGACGAGGCGCTGGAACGTATGGGGGCCCAGCTGTTTCGAAACGACCGGCCAGACAGTCTGGTGCGGGCCTTTGTCGGCATCTACGGTGAAGGAACCGAATCCATGGCGTTACATCGTGCCGCCCTGGAGCTTGCGCAGTCGGCCGATGTGCAGTTTCAGATGCACCTTTGCTTTCTGCCGTCTGCCCATCTTGAACGGGAGAAGCAGCTTGGAACGTCACTTTATCAGTACTACGCCGACGAGGGGTTGCTGAATGACAGTGTGACATTCATTCACATGAATGTCGTTCGCCCGGACGAGGTCGCGCTGTTGGCGGAACACGGCGTCTCCGTTGTTTGGTGCCCGTTCGGACAGATGCATATGATCGGCGAGGGGGGTGCCGCGCCGCGAATGGCCGCACTTCAGCGCGCCGGGGTTCCCCTGGGTCTTGGGACGGACATACCCTGGGTCATCAACTTTGACGGGCTCGCCGGCCTGGCAATTGCCGCCTCTTCGACTGTCGGCGACACGATCTCGGCCCAGAACACGCTCAGGGCTTTGACGCAAGGCGGCGCCGCCGCGGTCGGTGCGTCAGGAGCAACAGGTAGTCTGGAGCCTGGAAAACACGCCGACTTTGTCATCCGGCACCCCAGCCCATCCGGCGACTATGGTTTTGATGTAACGCTGGAGAGCACGATCCACGGGTCGCGTGAGACCGTCCGCTCGGTCTATGTCGCCGGCGACCTCGTCTACCACGCCGGGGAACCTGTCAGGGTTGATCGAGACCGTGCCGTCGAGCGTTCGAGAACGGCCGCACGCGGGATTGCGGCCCGTGCGGGAATCACTTAGCCGCGCGCGTTACCGTCCTTCGGCTCGGCTCCTCTGCCCTCCAAGCGTGCGCGCCGGGCCGTGACGCCAAAGCGCCGCTTGAAGGCGAGGCAGAAGTTAGAGGTGTGGTTGTAGCCGACTTCGTAAGCGATCTGCTTCATCGAAAGATCTGTCGCGACAAGCATGTGGACGGCTTTGGTCATGCGCCGTTCTGTCGCGTACTCGTGAATCGTCAGGCCAAAAGTCTCCATGAACTGTTTGGAGAGCGTGGCGGGTGCGATGCCGAGTTCTTCGGCGAGAATGCCGATGCCGATCTTATCGCGGGTGTTCTCGTCCAGAATCACCTTGGCGGCCTTGATCTTCTCACGAATCGACTCGGGACTTTCCGGGCGTTGCTGGTGGTCGTTGAGAATGCTGTCCAGGCCCAACACCAGCAGCTCTTTGGATTTTGCATAGATGTAGTCGCGTAACAGATTTGGATGAATGTTGGGCGCCAGGAGCTGTCCGGCAACGCTTTCCATTTCAGGCGTCAGCGGGCTTTGAAACCAGGTGAACTCCGCGCTCTCGTCCAAGGCGGTGTCAATCGTCCGTGTCAGTGCTGGGAGCTGCTGCTTCACCTCCGATGGCGGATCGTCGCAATCGAAGCCGATCGTGACGCCGGTGTCCCAACCGCCGCGGTCCCAGACGTTCGTTTTTGCAATGCCTGCGGGATGGTGGTACGCGACGAAACACGGCAAGCTCAGTGTGTGACGCGAGGCGCCCGGAATCTCGACCGTTCGACCGCCGCTCAAGTGAAAGACGAAGACCAGTCGGCCGGCGCCGGGCTCGGTCTCCTCGAAGCCTTGCCGAATCTTGACCTGTTTTGTCGTGAGCAAGCAGCTGTCTTCGATGGCGAAACCATCCTCGTAGCCTTCGCCAAGGCCGCTGGGAAGGCAGTATCTGACGGCAGTGTCCAGGCCACTGGGGTGCTGCGGCGCACGCGACAGCGACCGACTAAAACTCAGGCGTTCAAGAGCTTGCATGACCTCACTCGCTACCGCTTGTCAGCACGTCAATGACCGGCGTTCCAGCCGATGCGATCATGCACAAAATGATTGCAGCGCGGTTAAGAAGAATCAAGCTGGGGTGGAGTCACGAACGCCGATCTGCTCAGACAATGAGTGCTGAGAGGCATGCGGACGCAAACACGATGAGGCGGCGCGTGGCGGTCGAACCGGTCATACGAATCTCGCAGACCGCATAACTTTCGCCCTCTTCTAAGCATCTGAAATCACGTGAAGACTCTCATCTGGAGCAAGCGTTGCCGGGACTTCGCGCAGGAGCCCGATAGCACGCTTAACCCTGGTGCGATCAGCCCACAGAACCGTGGAGAAGAGGCGACTGCATGCACAGTGGTTCTGACACAACGCCGTTCGTCAGACTGAGGGGTGTTCACAAACAGTTCGGTGACTTGCGCGTCCTGCGCGGCGTCGATCTTGATGTCGCCCAGGGCGAGGTCGTCGTCCTTATCGGCCGCAGCGGTTCGGGCAAGAGCACGCTCCTGAACTGCGTCGCCTTGCTGGAAGACATCGAGGTTGGATCGATAGAGGTCGACGACACGGTGATCAGCACCGGCCCCGATCAGGCGGGTTCGTTGGCGCCGAAGCCGGTGCGCCAGGCGATCTCGTGCGAAGTCGGCATGGTATTTCAAAGCTTCAATTTGTTTCCCCACCTGACGGTTTTGCGGAACATCACCCTGGCGCCGAAGCGGGTTCGCGGCATGGCGACCCGCGAGGCCAAAGACCTCGCGATAAGTCTCTTGGAGAGAATTGGCCTGCGGGACAAGGCGGACGAATACCCCGTCAACCTCTCGGGCGGCCAGCAGCAGCGTGTTGCCATAGCGCGCGCCCTTGCGATGAACCCGAAGGTCATGCTGTTCGACGAGGTGACGTCGGCGCTTGACCCGGAACTTGTCGGCGAGGTGCTCAAGGTCATGCGTCAGCTCGCCGAGGACGGCATGACGATGCTGGTCGTGACCCATGAGATGCGTTTCGCGCGCGACGTCGCCGACCGGGTGATCTTCATGGACGATGGCGTCATTGTCGAGGACAGCCCGCCCGACACCATGTTCACCAACCCAACGACCGAGCAGGCGTCGCGTTTCTTGCATGTCCTGATGGATGCCGAGACTGCCGCATGATCGACGGTTTTATCAACATCGCCTCGGACATCCCCTACATCGCTATCGGTGCGTGGATCACGCTGACTCTGACGGTCGTCGCCATGTCGGTGGGCGTGGTGATGGGGTTGATCCTTGTCTTCGCGCGATTGTCCAGGTTGCCGGTGCTCAGTCAGGTTGCCATTGGATGGATCGACTTTTTTCTGCTGACCCCGCCACTGGTCCACATCATCTGGGCCTATTACGTCCTGCCCATCGTAACCGGCTGGCGGCTGGACGGCATCACGGTTTGCGCGATCGCGTTGTCGGCAAGCGTCGGCGCCCACATGGCGGAGGTCTTTCGCGGCGGCCTGCAGGCGATTGCCAAGACGCAGCACCGCGCCGCCGACGTCCTTGGGCTTTCGACCTTCGATAAGTACCGCTTTGTCATCCTGCCGCAGACGCTGCGTGTCATCCTGGCGCCGTCGACCAACGTCCTCGTCTCGCTGCTTAAAGACACCAGCCTGGCGGCGGTCATTGGGCTGGGCGAGATCCTGCATCGCGCTGAAGTGACAGCGTCGTCGAACTTCCTGTTCCTGGAGATCCTGACATTCGTGGCGGTCCTTTACGCCAGTCTGAACTATCCGCTCATCCTCCTTGCACGACGTCTGGAGGTACGGTCCCGCATGGGATTCGCGAGCGTTTAGCGTCCTCGATATGAGCATCCAAAAAAGGAGAGACTAATGAAAACGAGAAACGTGTTGGGTAGGCTAGTGGGCAACGTTTGCCGTGTTCTTGGTGCCGGCTTTGTGGCCATCGGCTTGACAGTTGGATTGGATGTCCGCGTGGCCGATGCACAGGAGACCCTCGCCGAAATCATGGATCGGGGCACGATACGCATGGTCGGCGTCTCGTTCCCGCCTTACATCGTTGCTGCGGCGGACGGGACCTATTCCGGGATCGATTACGACATCGTCAAAGGTTATGCCGAAAGCATCGGTGTGGAGATCGAGATGATCCCGGGCACCTGGGGCAACGCCATCGCCGGCATTCAATCCGGCAAGTGGGATGTCGCGCCGGTTTTCTGCTGGAAACCCGAACGAACGGAAGTCGTGACGTTCCTTGAGTCGCACTATCAAGGTGGCGGTGTCGTGGCGGTTCTGGCCGATGAAGGGCCGTTCACGCTTGAAGAGCTCAACAGTCCCGATGTCACGTTTGTGTTTCCCGCGGGCACCTGGAAGGAAACCCACGTTGCCGAATACTTCCCCGATGCCGAGACAAAGAAGATCACAAGCGGATCGACCGCGCAGGTGACGCTTGAGATCCTCAGTGGACGCGGAACGGCAACCGTCCTTGACGCGCCGATCGACATCACAAAGGTCGAGTCCGCCTATCCCGGCCAGTTCACGTTCCTGCCGTCAAAGACGGAACGGTTGGAAGACACGACCTGCGTCGGGTCTCTGATCGTCGATAGAAACGCCTACCATCTGGCGGCCAGTTTCAACGACTACGTTAAGGAGTTGAAAGCCGAAGGCGCGATCGACGAACTCTATAACATCCATATTCAGCCCGTTCTTGAGGGTAAGATCTAAGCGGCGGCTGCCGGATCATGGGCTTCGACTTCAGCTCGGTCATCGACTATTGGCCCGAGCTTCTCGATGGCGCCATCGCGACCGTCCAGATTGTGGTGCTGGCGGTCCTGCTGGGGTTTGCCTTAGGCATGGTGTTGGCCGTCGCCCATTGGTCCGGCGACCGAACGATACGCACGATCATCCAGGTTTATGTCGAGGTGTTTCGAACCACCCCGGCCTTGTTGCAATTGATGTATGTCTATCTGGTCTTGCCGGAAGTGGCCGGGATCAACCTTGGACCGATCACCACGGCCTGGGTCACCTTGGGTCTGAATACGGCGGCATTCTTCAGCGAGATCTTGAGAGCGGGTCTTCAAAGCGTTGACAAGACTCAGTCAAATGCCGCCGTCGTGCTGCGCCTAAGCAAGGCCGACACGTTCCGCTTTGTCATCTTTCCACAACTGATGCGCAACATCTTCCCGCCGACCGTGGCTTTGTTCATTACCGTGATCAAGTACTCGTCACTGGCCGCCGGCATTGGCGCGTTGGAACTGACCCGTGTCGGCCAGCTGGTCGCTGTCGAGAGCCTGCGGCTTGTTGAGATCCTGACGATTGTCGCGGTCATCTACTTCGTCATGGCGTATCCGCTGGCCATATTGGCGCGCACCTATGAGGTTAGGCTGCGGCGTGGGATGTATTGATGCGCTACGATGTCGGCGCTGCGTGACCTAGAGATGCGCCAGAAACTGGGCCACGAAATCGAACCCAACACGCTGCTTGTAGGCATCCATGAGGCGGGCGGTAATAGGGCCTGGAGAGAGTTCGAACTGTCGGCCGTTAAAGCTCCTGAGCGGGCACATACAAAGGCTGGTGGCGGAAAAGAAAGCCTCATCCGCGGTCGCCGCATCGAACAGTGTGATGGGCTCCTCCGCGCATTCCACACCAACATCGACACACAGTTCGATGACGAGACGGCGACTGACTCCCGGCAGCACGCTCTCGCGTGGCGGTGTGACAACCCTGCCGTCTCGCACAAAGAAGATATTGCATCCAGCGCCTTCGCAGACGTAACCCTTGTGGTCGAGTAGGACGGCCCAGGCATGAGGCGCGATGGCCGCGACCTCGCGCGCGCCGATCAGCATGTTCAGGTAGTTCGACGTCTTAGCGTTAGGGCTCAGCGCGTCCGGTGCGAAGCGGCGCTGGCTCGAGATGACCGCATCGATGCCGTCCCGAAACATCGGCGCTCTCGCTTTGAACGGGATCGGCTTGCACTCGATGATGAACGTCGGACCCGACTGAAGCGGAGCCTCTCCTTCGATGGTTTGAACGCCGCTAGAGACTCGTTGGCACACCCAGTAGTCCATGTCGGGGCCAAGCAGAGCTTTGTTCTTCTCGGCGATCTCTTTCGTCACGTCGACAATGGTCTGGCGGTCGTAGGGGACGTCGATCATGACGTATTTCAGCGAAGCGAACAGGCGATCGACGTGGTCATCGACCAGATGCGGGATGCCATTGAACGTCCTTGCCGTGTCATAGACGGAGTCACCGTAGATGAACCCCAGATCCCGGAAGGGGATACGGACGTCCGCCTCGGGCATCGTCTCGCCATTGTACCAAGCAACACGCGTGGCGGTCATGTGTCGGATCCTTCCAGAGTCGCTTTGCCTCATCGAATGCTAGAGCCACGGCCGGACAAGACCAGTCTTTGGGCGTTATTCAATCTGCGCTTCGTTTATGGAGGCTGGCGCCCCGTTGTCGCCCGTAAGGTAGGCGCGGGGCGGTCTCGCGGGTCGGTGTGTCTTGGTCGAGAGATCCGCTGCCAACATACCCAATTTCCCATAATCAAGCCAAGGGAATCCATAAGCTCCGTCTGTTTCTAAACCCCCGACATTCCCCAGAATACGGACGCCGGTAGCGAACAGAGGGATGGCGTTATGGCGCTGGCTGTCGATGTTGCGACGGAGCTCCAGAAGATCCGGTTTGACGACCTGCCGCCGGACGTGGTCGGCAAGATCAAGCTTCTGATCCTGGATCATCTGGGGTGCATGATCTCCGGTGGCGCCACCGACCATGCGAGGACGCTGCGAAAGGTCCTGACGAAGGGCGATGACGGTGGTGACGTATCGGTATTCGGTACCGAAACCAGAATGACGGCCGCCAACGCGGCACACGCCAACGCCCACGCGGCCAGTGCCTTCAGCCTGGACGATTCCTATGTCAGGTTTGGCCATCCTGGCGCATCGATCATCCCGGCCGCGATCGCCGTTGCCGAAGAACGCGACGCGTCGGGGACCGACTTGCTCACCGCGATTGTTGCCGGGTACGAAATGTCATTGCGTCTGGGCGCCGCCATCGTGGCAACGGAACCCCGCGACCAGCAAGTCAAAGGGCTGGCTTGCTGGCAGATCTTCGGCGCCGCGGCGGCGCTTGCGAAGCTTCATGGTTTCTCGGCCATGCAAACCGCCGATGTCTTTGGTTTGGCTGCCATCCATGCGCCGGTTCCGTTCATCCGCAAGTTTCACAGCAAACCGATGAACCGGCTTAAGAACAACTACGGATGGGCGAACAGAGGCGCCATTACGGCGGCCGCATTCGTCGAGGCGGGGTTTCACGGGAACAAGGAGATCTTTGACGGCGACAGCGGATTCTGGGTCATGGCGGGGTCGGACCGGTTCGACCCCGACGCCATGACCAATGAGCTGGGCGAGCGGTTCATGGTGCAAGATGTCGGGTTCAAACCCTATGGCGTGTGCCGGTGGATCCACACTGCTATTGACTGCACCCGCGAACTGATGAAGTCATTGGGGCTGAACAAGGACAATCTCGACGTACTGCATGTGGAGACGGTCGAAGAGTTCGTCCGGGATTTCGGCGGCGCCTGGCCGCAATCGACCCTGGAAGCCATCTTTCACATCCCCTATGCGCTGGCGTTGGAGTTGCACGGCAAGTCATCGTCGCTCGGTCTTCGCGACGAAGACCTCAATGATGCCGACCTCAAGCGGACAGGCCAGAAGGTTACCTTGGCCGTGCTCGAGGGCGCCGCTGAAGCGTTCTATGCGGACGCCAGGTTGCCGGTCCGGCTCACGGCAAGGCGTCGCGACGGGACGAGTAGGGCAGTCACGGCTGAATGGCCAACGGGTCAACCGAAGGGACCGCCGTTTGGCAGAGACGAGGTCGTCGGCAAGTTTTTTGCTCTGGCGTTGCCGGTAGTTGGAAAGGACCGGGCTGAAGCCTTGATTGCCGCCGTCGACGTCTTGGACGAAACGAACGTCAGGCAAACGTTTCAGCGCTAGTTTTTTGCAGCGCCCGAGATATCGGTGCCAGCATCCATTGCTTACTGCATCAGCCGTTCGGCAAGTTTGTCCCTTTGGCGAATGGCCGTTGCGAGGATCTCGTCTTGATCTCTGGTTGTCAGGCGGCCTTCCGCCATGACCACCCTGCCGTCGATCAGAACCGTATCGACGGGTATCATCGCTGAGGACAGCGACAGCAGAATGCCCGACGTATCCTCCCACGATGTCTGGGTGATATCGCGGCGCTCTCTGATCACGATGTCGGCACGCTTGCCGGGCGTCAGACTGCCGAGCCTGTCGCCCATGCCGATGTTGTTGGCCGCGGCGATCGTCTGCATGTGGAAGGGGTCTGCGCTATCCAGCCGCTCGCCGATGTTCGCGGACAGGTAGAGGCTGATCAGACCCGATATGCCAATCGGATGGGCGAGCGTCGTATCGACACCGAGCGAGACGCTCAAGCCCTGTCGATGCAGGCTTGGGAACCAGCATCGATGCGGCGGGGTGACCCCATGGTTAAGGCCGTTGTTGGGACACCAAACGAGGCCTGGTCTTGTCGCAAGCAGGATGTCGACATCCTCCTCGCTCAGGTAGTTCATGTGGGCCAGTGTCGTGTTGGTATCCAACGCGCCCAGCCTGTTTAGCCGCACGGCGCCAGTATCGCCACGCGCCTTCTTTTCCGCTTCGGCGAACACCGGCAAGAACGACTGGTGCTGATAGTAAACAACGCCGTTGTCGCGGGCCAATTTGACGGCTTCCTTGGTGAGGTCGTCGGTCGCCGTTCCTTCGCCATAAAGGCAGACATAGCCTCTGACCAAACCATCGTCGGCCATGTTACGTTTGAGTTCTTTGTTGAGTTGATCAAGCGTTCTGTCGGCGTCGGCGGGCGCTCTATCGACGAGCTGCTCCGGCATCATGCCGGGCCAGCGCTTAAGCATGGCCGCAATGTCGTCCCAACCGAATGGGGCGGAGACCAGGCCGCGCATGCCGCAGTCTTGAAGCGTCTCGGCAAACGCATCGGTTTCAAAGACGGTGCCTGCCTCCATGAACATCGTGAAACCGCGCTGAAGCAGTGAACAGGCGGCCGCAGCCGTGTAGGCGGCGGTGATCTTTTCGTTGGTGCTGCACTTCAACTGCGAATAGTTGAGCTTGCTGTCCGCGGGGTCCGTTGGGGCAAACGGAGCGCCATGGTAGGCGATGCCTGTCGCATGGAGATGTGTGTCGATAAAACCCGGGTGAACCAGTGCCAGGCACGCATCAATTCGGCTGGCCGCCTCGAACGCCGGGAGAATATCTTTCTCGTCCCCGACAGCCTCGATCACGCCATCCTTAATGGCGATCGCGCCCGGACAAAAATGAGGGTTGCTCTTATCCGCCGTAAAGACGTCGCCGTTGACGATGATGATATCGGCCAGGCTCTTTCTTTTCACCAAGACATCCTCACATGTATTCGCTGCAATCTTGTCGGTCTTCGAGAGTGGCGTTCGGACGCTTGCGTTCCCCAGAAACCCCGCCTGCTCGCGGCTGGTCAAGTGACCGAGGGACGCTTCGCCGGAAGACAATGCCAAGCATCGCCCGTGATGTTAGCGGATGCCG
Source organism: Pseudomonadota bacterium (assembly GCA_039028155.1). NCBI lineage: Bacteria > Pseudomonadati > Pseudomonadota > Pseudomonadota bacterium. The sequence goes on along the minus strand of JBCCIS010000037.1, from coordinate 24,644 downwards.
GCAAGCAATCAGCCACGAGGCCTTATGCGATCGCGGCGAGTTCTTTGTGAAGCTGTGGTCCGCAGTCACGCTTGGCCATCGCCAAACGTCCTACCAATGATGTGGGTTCAGTGGCTTATCGGCGAAGAGGCGGCAAGGTCCTGCTGTGTCCGAACGCTATTCGGCGTCATCCCGTACTTCTTCTTGAACGCGGTACAGAAGTTCGAGACGTGGTTGTAACCGACTTCATAGGCGATCTGCTTCAAGTGCAGGTCGCTGAACGAAAGCAGGTCATAGGCCTTGGCCATCCGTACATCGACGATGTATTCGTAGATTGTCGTCCCGAAACGTTCGCGAAACTTCTTCGATAGGTGGGACTCGGAAATCGACAGATGCGCGCAGACCTCCTTGACGGAAATCTGCTCCAATCCGTGTTCGTCAATATAGGCTTTTGCCATGCCGACCTTATCGGCGGCACGCCTGCGGGGTAGGCCGCTGCCTTGGTCTATCAGAGCTTTATCGACTGCCAGGCACAAGAGCTCCTGGGCCTTCAACGAGATATAGCTCTGGATGAGGCTGTCGTGGATATCCGGCGCAAAAAGCTTGCGTGCGATCGTCTGCATCTCCAGGTTCAATGGCCGCGCGACCCAAAAACAGTCCTCTTCCTGCGTGACCTGTTGAAGCCGCTCGGCGATCGACCGAAAGCCCGATTCCACGGCTCTGGGAGGACGATCGACATCGAAGCTGACGGCGACGCTCGCATAGTGGCCGCCATCCTGCCACGCCAATACCTGCGGCCGGCTGTTCGGCTGAAAGTAAGCGAGGAGGGTCGGCGTGCACATGTCGAGCTCGCCGACACCCGGGAGCTCGGGACGTCGTTGGCCATCAAGATGAAAATGGAACACCAGTCTACCTAGTCGAATGTCGTGCAATCTTCTCCACTGTCTCAATTGGACTTGCTTGACGGTCAGAAGACATGAGCTCTCGAAAAGAAACCTGTCTTCATAGCCTTCGCCGTACCTCTCAGGGGTCGGGAAGCGGACAGCCCCTTCGAAGCCGTACGGGTGATGAACCGCTGTGCTATACGGTCTCCCACCGTCCAATATCGGTTGGATAAGAGGGTCCATTGGCGTTGTTTGGGTATCCATTTGAATCGAAATGCTAACAACGCCGAGTTTGGGCCGTCAAATGTGGCTTGGCATGGCCAAGTGTTGAGGGGGCGATTTTCAGGGCAGGTGACCGACGTACGGTTTTCGGCCACAGCTTGACGGTGGCTGGTGCCGTTGCAGCGATCCCGACCGACAGGAACAGACTATGAAGAAGCTTTCGCCAGTCGTGCGGCAAGCCAGCGCCAGAACTCGACGAGCGCCGCTTCAGTCGGGGCGAGGCGCCCACCACCTGCGCCCGATACGGCGGTGTTTCGGGCGATGCTCTCGCAGATGGCCTGATCCTCGGCGCTGACTTCCTCATAGGCTGTGCGAATCGTGGCGATATGCTGCCGCCGTGCGTCCGGGTCGGACGGCAGGCTCCGGGCATCGGCGGTTGCGCCCCAACGTATCCGAGTTCGCATGGGTCCATCGGGCTGCGGGGCAAGCCATAGCCCGCGATCGGGCACAAGGAAAAACAGATGGGCGGGAAATACGGATATGAGCGGATGCTCCACGATTGCGTCGGCGCCGTGTTCCGTGCGTTCGAATCCTGAGGACGACCAGTGAATGGCGAAGCCGTCGCCGCCGGGTTCCAGACGTACATCGCGGTCCGGCCGGGCTCCCGGCAAGGTCGACCTGTGGGCCGAGAAGATGTGATAGGGCTCGCTGAAGTTCTCGACCACGGTCTTCCAGTTGCAGGCCCAGATCTCGTCCGTACGAAACAGCAGAACCCGATCCGTCATGTCGCGTGGCGCGATGCGTTGCTCAAGGTCGGTGAGCGTTGTGGATGGCGGCGCCTGGTCAGGCTTGAGAGCGACAAAGATCCAACCCTGCCAGACATCGATCGGTAGCTCAGCGAGGCGAACGCCATCGCGCCTGAAGTCTTGGCCCATGAAGGGCGCCCTCGCGAGCCGGCCATCGAGCTCATAGGACCAGGCGTGATAAGGGCAAACGATCTTGGCGCAATGGCCATCACCGGAGAGGAGTCCGGAGGCGCGGTGTCGACAGATATTGGCGAACGCCTTCAGACCGCCATCGGTTTGCCGAACGACGGCGAGCGGGGTATCGAGTAGCCGATAGGTGATGTAGTCGCCGGGTTTGGGCAGTTCGTCAACGCGGCCAACAGGCAGCCAGGCCCGGCGGAAGATGCGCTCCCTTTCTAAGTCGGCCAGCTCCACGTCACCGTACACTGATGCTGGCAGCGCATGTGCTTCGGCGCGCGCCAATTCGTCAACAAGAGTCATCGTGGGGTTCACGGCTCCGGCCCTGGACAGTTCGCAACGTTAGAACCTAACGGCTGGCGGCGGACGGCACGACCGTCAGACGGTTATGAAATCCGCTTTGTTCTTATGCCCAGCATCGGCTCGATTACCGTACTGGCATAAGGATTCGGCCTTAACCATAACCGTAGACGTTTTCCGTTTCCGGCCATCTCAGCAAGGCTGGTCCCTCACTTGGTTCGGCCCGTTGGTTGGCCTGATCACGTGTGATCGAACATCAATGGAGAAACCATGGGACGTTCCGGATCGGCGCCCAGCATCATGGTTGGACGCTTTTTTCACGAGTCCAATGGGTACAATCCCATTCCAACGCCGGGGGCTGACTTTGACGTGCACTTTGGTGATGACGTCCTGACATCCTGCCGGCGTTCAGGTACGACTCTCAGCGGTATCGTGGCCTCACTCGAAGCGGCCGGTGCGGCTCTTGTCCCCGTGCACGCGGCCGCCACGGCGCCAAGCGGTCCGGTGGATCACAACTTCTTCAGCGACACCCTTGTGTTATGGATTCGCGCCATCGAGCGGGAACGTCCCGACGCCATAGCGATCGAGCTGCACGGCGCCATGGCGACCACCGAGGCCAATGACGCGGATGGCGTATTCCTGGAGAGCCTGCGTGAAACGGCAGGGGGCGATGTTGTCATCGGAGTCGGGCTTGACCTCCACGCGCATATCACGCCGCGCATGTTGGGTGCGGCTGATATCTGTATAGCCTGTAAGGAAAATCCCCACTCCGATGTCGTTGACTGCGGCAACGACGTGGCGCAATTGGTGTTGGACGTGTTGCACGGCCGGCTTCGTCCGGTCATGACCATGGCCAAGACGCGCATGCTGCTTCCCGGCAAGAACGGGACGTCAGAACCGCCGCTTTCGGACATGCATCAGCGGGCAAAGGACATGGTCGCATCCGATCCGCATGTCCGTGATATCACCCTCTACAACGCTTTTCGTTTTTTGGATGCGCCGGACATCGGCCAGGCCGCCGTCGTCCTGACGCACGAAACGCAGCCGGCGGCAATGACGATCGCGTCGGAACTGGCGACGACGTTTTGGGAGCGGCGAGGGGAGTTTGTCGACGATTACGTGTCGATTGATGATGCCCTCGATACGATCAGCGCCGATAGGCCGGGTGGCGCGCTGCCGTTCGTCATCGCCGACATGGGTGACCGTGTCCTCGCCGGCGCGCCCGGCGACAGCACGAGCATTCTTGCGGCCACGCTTGATCACGACTATCCGTTCAAGGCCGCTTTCCCGGTGACCGATCCGTCGGCCGTGCAGGCCGCGCGGGCGGCCGGGCTGGGCGCCGCCGTGACGCTGTCACTGGGTGGTAACATGACGCCGGGCTTTTCGCCGCTCGACGTTACCGGAACCGTCACGAACCTCACCGATGGTCGGTTTCAGATGCGCGGCCCCTATCAGGAAGGCGAGGCGACCTCCATGGGTCCCTCGGCCCTGGTAACCGTCGATGACCGTTTGGCCATCGTCATTTCGTCGAGCCCCGCCTTCAGCCACGATCCCAATGCGTTCGAGAGCCAGGGCGTTTCCATTGCCGGTCTGGACTTTGTCGTTGTGAAGTCCGGGTACCACTTCGAACTGAACTTTAACGGTCTTGCCGTACCCATCCTCGTCGCGAGCCCAGGCCTTGCGTTCTATACACCGGGCGGCATGCCAAGAAAGCTTGGGCGCGTTTGGCCCGACCATGACGTCGATGACGATTGGCTGATCCCGCCGCGTGTTTTCGATCGCAAGGTCCGAGCGTGACGGCGTTCGTTCTCCATAACGCTTCCCTCGTTTGAAATAATCCGATCGCGTGTTGCCGCAAAACGCGCGGCGCTAACGTCGTCACCTGTGAAGTCGGCGGGCATCAAGGACTCGCTCGAACTGAGGCCTAGCGGCCCGCGGCGGTCGCAAGGCACGGCTGGTTCGAGCCGATCCAGAGCTTCGCGAGACAAGGAGGCGACAATGGACAAGAAAGAACGACTGACGTGCGAGTTTCTTAAGGGCAAAGTTTCGCGACGTGACTTCAGTATCGGACTTGCGAACATGGGTTTGTCCGCGGCGGCAGTCGGCGCGTTTGTCAGTCAGACAATCAAGGACGCGCGTGCTGACGAGCCCAAGAAGGGCGGTCATATGCGTGTCGCTTCCGACAGCAGCCACGCCGGCGATACGCTGGATCCGGCAAAGATCACCAGCGGGACGGACATCATGCGCTCCGGCTTGCTGTATAACCGTCTGATAGACTTTTTGCCCGGACAGGGTCTGGTGGGCAACCTTGCGACGGGTTGGGAACCCAACGGCGACGCCACGCAATGGACAATCGAATTGCTGGATGGCGTAGAGTTCCACAACGGCAAGACGATGGGGGCGGCCGACGTCGCCTATTCGTTCAACCGTCACCTCGATCCGGAGGTCGGTTCGCCGGCCAACGCCTATCTCGGCGATGTCGACACGATCGTCGCCGATGGCGACCGGCATGTCGTTTTCAACATGAAGCAACCCAATGCCGACATCCCCTATCTGTTGACCGAGTATCACTTCACCGTTCAGCCCGAAGGCCAGGATGCCGCGGCCTACGCGGCCGGTGAGGCGGTCGGCACCGGGCCGTGGAAGGTGCAGGAGTTCGATCCGGGCATCGTTGCTGTCTTCGAGCGGTTTCCCAACTATCACCGAAGCGGTCTGCCCTATATTGACACAATCGAGACATTCGGCATTCCGGACAACGCGTCACGCGTGAACGCCTTGCTGGCGGGTGAGGTCGAGATCATGACCGATCTTGACGCCTCGCTCATTGGCACTGTCGAGGCCGCGGGCAACGCGCATGTCCTCAACCAGCCCGGCGGCGCCCATGCGACCTTCCCGATGCGCTTTGATACGGCGCCATACAGTGACAACAACGTCCGGCTGGCGATCAAACATGCGATTCATCGAGACCGGATGCTGGAACTCGCCTGGGGCGGATTCGGCACCGTGGGTCGCGATCATCCGATTCCTCAGTTCGATCCGTTCTTCGCGGCCGACGTCGAAGCCCTCCCGCACGATCCCGATAAGGTTGCCTACTATCTGAAGCAGGCGGGCATGGAAAACGCGACGTTCGAGGTGAGTGCCTCCGACGGCACCTTCGGCGGCAGCAACGCCAGTGTCGTCATGGCTGAGTTGATGAACGAGTCCGGATTGAACGTTCGTGTCCAGAAGGTGCCGTCGGACGGTTTCTGGAGCGCGGTCTGGCGGGTCGTGCCCTGGTGCGCCTCGAACTGGTACGGCCGTCCGACCGCCGACTTGATGCTCTCGGTCGCCTATCTCTCGGACGTCCCGTGGAACGAGAGCTATTGGTCGAACGAGAGGTTCGACAAGCTGGTCCTGCAGGGTCGTCAAGAGACGGACGACGCCACGCGCAAGGAGATCTATCGCGATATCCAGGTCATCATGCGTGACGAAGGCTCAACCCTGACACCGGTCTTCACCAATTGGCTGGATGCCTATAGCGACAAGGTCAAGAACCTCAAAGGCCACCCGCACGGCTTTGCCGGATGGATGTACTGGGAGGATGTCTGGCTCGATGACGGGTCGGCTTAATGTGTGGGGTGGCAGTTAGGTTGGGGTAATGTTTGTCGCGACCCGGAACGTCTTGTCGAGCCCGACGAGGTCCGGCAGATAGGTGTCACAGGTGTTTTCGATTGCCGCTGCACATCGACCTGGCCCGCCCTACGGCGCCCTCGCCGCGGCCACGAAACGACCCGAGCCCATTCCTCTCCGCTCACCAAATGAGGATCGCGCGCTTTTCAAGCTTCCTCACCTTTCCGAAGCTTGAACGATGTTCTCGACACTCAAGAGTTCCCTCAACTGTGTACAGACACTAGGGCAGCAATGTCGTGGTCGAGACCCAAAAGATGACGGCTTCCTTCTCGCCGACTGAGATGCACGCGTGGCCCATGGTGCTGTCGTAATAGGCGCAATCACCAACCGACAGCCGTAGCGGCCTGTAGTGTTCGGTGTGCAGTTCAATCTCTCCTTCGAGTACGTAAAGGAGTTCCTCGCCGGGGTGAGAGAAGAGTTCGCCAAACTCGGTGACGCTGTCGGTCTTCAGCCTGGCGATCAGCGGGTGCATGATCTTGTCATTGATGTCGCCGCACAGAAGCTCGTAGTCGTAGACGTCGGTATGGTGGATCTCGCCTTCTCCATTGCGGGTATAGGACCGCCTAGTCCGGTGCTGGCCGTAGGCATCGATGGTCATAAGATCCGCGATCGTCATCGATAGTCCTTCGGCAACGCGCAAAAGCGTCTCGAAGGACGGCGACAATTGGCCATTCTCAATCTTCGAAACGGTTGAGACGGCGATGCCGCACCGTTTCGCCAGTTCGCTCTGTGTCCACTTCCGTTCTTTTCGCAGGCTGTAGAGATGGTCTCCGATGCTCGGCCGGTTGGGCCTGTTGTCTGACTGGCGGTACTTCTTCATGAATGCTCTTTCAAGGTCGGTCCAATGTCGTACCGGCTCCACCTACACGCCCATCGTTTGGCAGTAACACGTTCTCGCAAGCCCACGTTGCCGGCCCGGGTCGTCCTGCCGCTGTGATGTTGCCCCTTTGCTCGGCCAATCGCGTCGATCAGCTGTCAACGCCGTGACCGGCTTCGGCCGATGATCCCAGCAAGCGTAGCTCGGTATGCGACCACAGCGTTATCACAGGCTGCCCACGTTAGTCACAGTGTTTGCCCATTAGCTGTTGAATTTTCCTATTGACTATAAAATTTACCATGTTAGTTCATGTGTCGTGGCAGCACCCTGGGACGCCGTGCCAAACGTTTGGGCAGACCGGCAGCCCTTCTCAAGTGCGGTTTCGCCTGCGCCAAATGAAGATTGAAAAAGGGGATAAAATGGACGATTTCAATTTCCGCGGCGTGATTCCAGCTATTACCACACCATTCAAAGACAACTTTGAGATTGATCACGATTACTTAAGAGAGCATGTCGTGTGGCTAGCGGAGCACGGTATCGCGGGCATCGTTCCTGTCGGCTCTCTGGGTGAGGGGTCGTCCATGAGCTTCGACGAAAAGTGCGCGGTCTTTCAAAGTTGCGTCGAGGCGTTGGGGACGCAAACGCCGGTCATGGCGACCATCGCTTCAGCGACGACAGCCGAGGCCGTCGCCTTGGTCAAACGCGCGGCGGACATCGGCTGTCAGGCTGCCATGGTCCTGCCGCCCTATGTCTACAAAGGCCAATGGCACGAGACGAAAGCGCATATCAGCGCCGCGATCGAAGCGACCGACCTGCCGTGCATGGTTTACAACAACCCGACGGCCTACGGCACCGACATTCTGCCGAAACACATCGCTGAACTTGCCGGCGACCATGACAATCTCCTTGCTGTCAAAGAATCAAGCGGCGATGCGCGTCGCTTCGCCGCCATTCGCGAGGTTACTGGCGACCGTTTGAGCCTCTTCGCCGGCCTCGATGACGTCGTCTGCGAGGCTGTCGCCTTGGGCGCTAGCGGATGGATTGCCGGCCTGGTCAACGCGCTGCCGCGACAGACGATGGATCTGTTCAACTTCGCTGCGGCGGGCGAGACCGAGAGAGCCTTCGAGATCTATCGCTGGTTCTTGCCGCTGCTCAGGCTCGATACGGTTCCGGAGTTCGTGCAGCTGATCAAACTCGTACAGGCCGAGGTGGGCAAGGGCTCCGAAGTCGTCAGGCCGCCGCGATTGCCACTGCCGTCCGATCACCACGCAGCCGCGCTTAATCTCATTCGCGAACGTTTGTCGTGTATGCCTGCCAGCGGGGAAGGCCAAAACGCCGCCGCATGACACCGCAGCGAAGGACGAACAGTTAACCGGTTCAGCAGCACATTTAAACAACGGCAATCATGGAATACAGAAAACTAGGACGTACAGGAGTCAACGTATCAAACCTGTGCCTTGGGACCGATAACTTCGCCGATCCCACACCGGAAGACGAAGCCGCGGTGATCTTGAACAAGGCGCTCGATGCCGGCATCAACCTGATCGACACAGGCGATGTCTATGCCGACGGCGAAGGCGAGAAGATCATCGGACGCGCGCTTAAGGCCAGCGGCCGCCGTGATCAGGTGATCATCGGCACCAAGGTGGATCACGGCAAACGTCGGCCGGGATACTCTGTCGACGATCCCGCGCTGTTCGGGCCCAACGACCACGGCCACAGCCGCCTGAACATCATCCAGGCTTGCGAGAACTCGTTGCGCCGGCTGCAGACGGACTACATCGACCTATATCAGATCCATCGCCCGTCGCCCGACATTCCGTGGGACGAACAATTGGGCGCCCTGACCGACTTGGTCCGCCAGGGAAAGGTCCGCTACATCGGCACCTCGACGCACCCGTCATGGGCTGTCATGGAAGCCATCATGGTCAGCGAAATGAAGGGTTACGCGCGTTTCGTTTCCGAGCAGCCACCCTATAACCTGCTCGACCGGCGTATCGAGAACGAGCTGGTGCCCATGTGCCAGAAGCATGGGCTCGGCTTGATCACCTGGGCGCCGATGGCGATGGGCGTCCTGGCCGGACGCTATACGTCCGCCGACTCGTTTCCGGAGAACTCCCGCGCCAATCTTCGCGGCGGCTTCTATGCCGACCGCGTCACCGAACGCGGCATCGAGGTCGGCAAGCGCTTCACGAAGTTGGCGGAGGACGCCGGCCTGACGCCGGCGCAGCTTGCCATTCTGTGGGTCAAGGAACAGCCCGGCATCACCGCGCCGCTTATCGGTCCGCGCACGGTCGAGCAGCTCGATCTGTTGTTGCCGCTTCTCGACATGCCCCTTGATGACGGCATCCGTGAGGCCTGTGACAAGCTGGTGCCGCCGGGCAGCGTCGTCGCCAACTTCCACAACACCGCCGACTGGATGAAATCGCAGGTGACATGGAGTGACATGCCGTGAAGCTCTCACGCGTCATACAAGCCATTGATCTGCACGCGTGCGGCGAGCCCGGACGTGTCATCGTCGGCGGCGTGTTGGATGTGCCCGGCGACACGATGTACGACAAGATGTGCTTCCTTGAAGCCCAGGGCGACGACCTGCGCCACCGCATGCTGCGCGAGCCGCGCGGTTATCCGGCAGCCAATTGCAATCTCATCCTTCCGTCATCCAATCCCAAGGCGGCCGCCGGCTTCGTCATCATGGAGCAAGTCGAGTACCCGCTGATGTCGGGAACCAACATCATCTGCGTGGCGACCGCGTTGATTGAAACCGGCATGGTCCCGTCCACCGAGCCCGTGACGGAGTTGACCCTGGAAGCGCCGGCCGGACTGGTCACGGTCCAAGCGGAGGTCTCGGACGGCAAGGTCAAGGGCGTCACCTTCGAGAACCTTCCCGCGTTCGCGGCCCACCTGAACCAGACGATCGATGTGCCGGAGATCGGCCCCGTCCAGGTCGATGTGGCGTGGGGCGGCATGTTCTATGTCATTGCCGATGCCGAGAAGATCGGGCTCGCGCTCGAGCCCGACAGGGCCGGCGAGATCACCCGAGCCGGCGAGATGATAAAGGCTGCGGCGCGCGAGCAACTGCCCTGCGTGCACCCGGAAAATCCGAACGTATCCGGCGTCACGATCTGTGTCATGACCGGCTCGCCCACGGCCGAAGGCGCCAGCGCCAAGAACGCGGTTGTCGTGTCGACCGGCCAACTCGATTGGGACCGGCCGGCGACCTGGACCGGCGTCTTGGACCGTTCGCCGTGCGGTACCGGAACCTGCGCAAGGATGGCGGCGCTTCACGCGAAGGGCGAGCTGGCCTTGAACGAGGATTTTCATCACGAAGGCATTCTCGGCACGATCTTCACGGGCCGTTTGGTGCGCGAAGAAACGGTCGGCGGGCAACCCGCCGTGGTGCCGACAATTCGGGGTCGTGCTTGGGTCACGGGGATGGCCCAGTACGTCGTTGATCCCGACGACCCCTTCCCCAACGGATTTACGGTTGGCGACATTTGGGGAGGCGAACGAGACGAGCCGATCAGCCACTGACCGCTGAACCAAGCAACGACCTTGGGTTGGTGATGATCAGGCAAGACGTGGCGTTGTGAATACCCACACGCCAGAACGGCCAAAAACGTGGAGGCATCAATGGGTTACTTTATCAGATCACTAGCGGTCGCGGCGTTTGCCGTTGCGGCGGCCACGTCGACCGGCGCCGGTGCGGCGGATTACACCGTGAAGCTCGCGCACAATGCGCCCGAACAGCATCCGTTTCACGATGGCGCGCTGGCGTTCAAGGCGGCGTTGGAGGAGAGCACGGACGGCGCTGTCGAAGTCCAGATCTTCCCGAGCGAGCAGCTTGGCAGCGAGGAAGAAACTAGTCAGATGTTGAAGCAGGGCACCTTGACCTGCGCCGTCGAGAGCGCCGGCGGCGGTCTGGCGCCGTTTGTTCCCGAGGCCGATCTTTTCAATCTGCCCTTCATCTTCGACGACCAGGATCACTTCTACCGCGTTGTCGACGGGCCGATCGGTGACGACGTCGCCGGCAAGGTCGAAGAGAATTTGGATTCGGAGTTCTACGGCTGGTGGTTCTCCGGCGTGCGCAATGCCTGGAACAACCAGCGTCCGATCAACACGCCGGCCGACATGGAAGGCCTGAAGATCAGGGTGATGGGAAGCCCGGTCCTGATCGACACCTTCAACGCGCTGGGCGCGCAGGCGACCCCTATGTCCTTTGGCGAGGTTTACACCAGCTTGCAGCAGGGTGTGATCGACGGTGCCGAGACCGATCATGTCGATCTGCTGGTCGAGAACTTTTATGAGGTCACGCAGTACGTGTCGTTGACGGGCCACATGTATCTTGCCGCCGGCCTGCTGTGCAGCAACAAGGCCATTGCCGAACTGCCCGAGGACGTTCAGGCCAAGATGCACGAGGCCGCCGTCACCGCGACGCAGGTGCAGCGCGATGCCATGGCCAGCATGACAGACGAAGCGTTGGCCGAGCTCGAGGCCAAGGGCCTCAAGTTCAACGAGGTCGACCTCGACGAGTTCCGCGCCAAGGTCGCGTCGGTCTACGAGAACAATGCCGAGCGCGTTGGTGGCATGGCCGTCATCGAAGAGGTGGGTAACCAGTAAGACCTGGTTTCGAAGGGGGCGTGCGCGAGAGCGCACGTTGGCCGGCGTTCGGACGGGTGACTCTCAGCACCCGTCCGGATGCCGGGCAACTTTGCGTATACACCGATCGGCATTCTAGAGTCCCCGTGCGCCGCGACGTGACGAAAGCGAGGACGCCATGACCAAACGCTCGGTTCAGGAGTCGGTATGGCTTGCCGTGCGCCATCCGCTCGAAACTGTCATCTGTGCCCTTCTCGTCGGCCTGGCGGCGGTGGTATTCAGCCAGGTCGTGGCGCGGTATGTGCTGGAGACGCCGCTTTCCTGGTCCGAAGAAATGGCCAGGTTTCTTTTGATGTGGCTGTCGATGCTGAGCGCGGCCTATGCCTTCAAGACAAAGTCACACTTCGCACTGCAGATCCTGGTCAAGCAAATGCCGGCGCGTCTGCAGCACGCGATCAGGCTCATGGTTCACGCCATCGGCGCCGCCTTCTTTGCGATCCTGCTCTACTACGGCGTTATCTTCGTATCCGGCGTGTCCGGGCACCTGGCGCCCGCGCTGCAGATGCCGATGGAAATTCCCTATTCATCGATCGTCGCAGGCTCGGCTTTGATCTTGATCGAGATCCTCAAGTCGGCATGGCGTGAGATAGCCAACGGACCCGGTGACCCGAACGCCGGCGAGACGGCGAGCAGGGGCTAGCGGATCCATGGCCGCGATCGCCGCCATCACGCTCTTCGTGGCACTGTTCATCTCGGTGCCCATCGCCGTCGCCCTGGGGCTGTCGGCAATGGCGTCGCTGTTCTACCTGTCGATCGACTCGCTGGTACTTCTGCCCCAGAAGATCATTGCCGGTATGGATTCCTTCACCCTGCTCGCCATACCGCTGTTCATTCTGGCCGGCACGATCATGGGTCACGGCGGGATCGCGCGGCGGATCGTCAATCTCGCCCTGGTCTTTGTCGGCAGGGTGCGGGGCGGCCTGGGTTTCGTCGTCATTCTTTCTACGATGTTCTTTTCCGGCGTGTGCGGGTCGGCCAGCGCAGACACCGCTGCCATCGGCTCGACGACCATGCCGGAGATGCTGAAACGCAAGTATCCCAAGGAGTTCGCGACAGCGCTTTTGGCGGCATCCGGCGCCACCGCGTCGATCATTCCGCCGTCCATCGACCTCATCATCATCGGCGTCGTCGCCGGCATTTCGATCGGCGGCCTGTTCGCTGCGGGTATCCTGCCCGGCGTCGTCAACGCGCTCGCCCTGATGGCCTTGTGCTACTACTACGGTCGGCGGCTCAACCTGCCGGTGACCGAACAGACGACCTGGGCAGAAAAGGCGCGCGTCTTCGCCGATGGTGGCCTTGCCGTCTTGATGCCGGTCATCATCCTGGGCGGTATTCTGGGCGGGATCTTTACGCCGACAGAAGCCTCCGCGGTCGCCGTCGTCTACGGTCTGATCGTCTCGCTGTTCGTCTACAAGGAACTGACGTGGAGCGACATGCCGGGCGTGCTGCTGCAAGCCGCCAAGCTGACCGGCATTGTCATGCTGATCCTGGGCATGGCCTCGGCGTTCTCGTTCGCGCTCGCCTTTGAGCGCATCCCGCACGATCTCGCCGACTTCATCGTCACCAACGCCGATAACTGGATCATCTTCGTCATCTGCGTGAACATCATCTTCTTCGCCCTGGGCATGATCATGGACGCGCTGCCGTTGATCATCATTCTCATGCCCATTCTGGTGCCAGCCGGCAAGGCGCTGGGCATGGATCCCATTCACATCGGCATCTTTGTCGCGGCAAATGTGACGATATCGTTGTTCACACCGCCCGTGGGCGTTTGCCTCTATGTCGCCTGCGGTCTCAGCAAGCTACCGATCGAAGCCGTCTTCAAGCCGCTGCTGCCGTTCCTGGCGGTGTTGTTGGTGACGCTTCTTGTCATCAGCTACGTTCCAGAGATCACCCTGTTCATCCCCCGTCTGCTCGGCTACGCGGTGGCCAACTGACGACTACCTCCCAAAGACGAAAGGCATGCCATGACAGTTGATCGCGCGGTCGTCATCACAGGCGGAACCCGAGGACTCGGTGCGGCCATGGTGCAACACTTCGCGACAGCCGGGCGCGATGTCGTGATGAACTGTCGCGACGCCAGCACAGGCGCGACGCTGGCCGACGAGATTGCGGCGACGGGCGCCCCCGGCCGCGTGCTACCGGTTGAGGCGGACGTCAGGAACCGCGGCGAAGTCCGCGCCATGTTCGACAAAGCCTTTGCCGCGTTCGGCGGTGTCGATGTCTTGATCAATGGAGCCGGTATCAATCGCGACGCGTCGTTTCTGGACCTGACGGACGAAAGCTGGGATGCCGTTATCGATACCCACCTAAAGGGCGCCTTCATCTGCTCGCAGGAGTACCTGAAGCACAACACGGACGATCCCGGGTGCATTATCAACCTGGGCGCGGCCTGCGGTGTCCAGGGGCGTTTGAACGGTGCCAACTTTTGCAGCGCGAAAGGCGGCGTCATTGCGCTGACCAAATGTATGGCGCGAGAGCTGGCTCCTCGGATCCGCGTCAACTGCCTGATCCCGACCGCCGTCAGCACCGATGACGTTCGCGAGCGCTACGCGCTCGACACGCCCGAGGGATTACAGAAGTTGCTGGACGGCCTGCCGATGGATCGGTTGGGCACGTTTGAAGATGTCATGCACATGGTCGACTGTATGTTGGGTGCTGAATTCACGACAGGTGCGAACTTCTACGTCAACGGCGGCGAGTTCATGCAATGACGGAGCTTGGCGGGCAAAACACGAGACCGCGCGACACACAACAGGCTGATGTCGCCACGGTGCCGCGCTTCGCCAACATCGCAACCTTCATGCGCGTTGCCCAATCAGGCACTGCGGAGGGCCTGGATGTCGCCATGTTCGGCGTGCCCTTCGACTTGGGATCCAGCTTCCGCTCGGGCTCGCGTCATGGCCCGTCGGAGATCCGCGAAATGTCGCGCCTGATCCGCGAGGTCAATTATGCGACCGGCACGGCGCCGTTTCAGCATTGCCGCGTCGCCGATATCGGCGACGCGCCTGTCAACTCGTTGGATGTCGACGAAAGCCTGAGTGCCATCGAAACCTTCGTTGCCGACGTCGTCGCTTGCGGCGCGCGCCCGCTGGCCGCCGGGGGCGATCACACCATTACGCTCCCCATCCTGCGCGCGCTTGCCCAAGACGGTCCGTTGGCGCTTGTCCAGATCGATGCCCACTCCGACACCCAGGACGTCATGCTTGGTCGCGACGTCGCCAACGGCACCGTCTTTCGCCGCGCCATAGAGGAAGGTTTGCTGGAGCCGCGCCTGTGTTTCCAGATCGGTATCCGCGGAACGCTGTTCAAGGCCGACGAACTGGCCTGGGCACGCGACGCCGGCGTGACGATTTTCGACATGGACGATTTTGAGGATCTTGGAGCGCAGGAAATCACAGCGCGCATGGTTGGCGCCATCAAGGACCATGCGACATACCTTACGTTTGACGTTGATGCGCTTGATCCGGCCGTCGCTCCGGGAACCGGTGGCCTTGAACCCGGCGGCTTGAGCTATCGCGATGCACTCAAGCTGATGCATGGTATCCGTGGACTGAATCTCGCTGGGGCGGATGTGGTTGAGATTTGTCCTCCCCTGGAGCCGGGTAACCTCACGGCAATGGTCGCCGCCAACATCATGTTTGAAGAGTTGTGCCTCCTGGCAGAAGCGAAGGACAGGTCCACCTAGTACTTCGAAGGACCGGACGCATGGCATTACTGACTTAACGATCTGTGATCGACCAGTCGATGTGTGGCGACAGTCTCATGTCGCAAAGTGGAATTGCGCAACGCGACAAACGCCAAACCTGTTCTCGATGGTGTTGGCTACCCTGCTATAGTCTCCGTCATTTGATTCAGTCGACCAACGGCAACGGAGAAAAAGTTGCTTACGAACGAGAAGTTTTCTCAGTGGCTTGATGCTTACGGCAGCTCGTGGGTCAACCAGAATCCGGATGGTACGCTGGCGCTCTTCACCGACGACGCCACCTATATGTACACGCCCTTCCACAAGATCATGAAGGGCAAGGACGAGATACGCCGTTATGTGGAAAAGGGCGCGGTCGGCCTGCAGGAGGATATCGCGTTCGACT
This sequence comes from Pseudomonadota bacterium, assembly GCA_039028155.1. Taxonomy (NCBI): domain Bacteria; kingdom Pseudomonadati; phylum Pseudomonadota; species Pseudomonadota bacterium. The sequence goes on along the minus strand of JBCCIS010000037.1, from coordinate 9,040 downwards.
ATGAAGTCCTCGCCGTCACCGAGGACTATGGCATCAACCGCTGGAGGGCAGCGCTGACCTGGAAAGAGACGGGTGAACGGCTTCGCTTCGACGGCATTTATCAGGTGTTCCTGAACGAAGATAATCTCTGTTACCGCTTCGACGAGTGGTGGCACGCCAAGCCGCCGCTGCCCGAGGACAACGCACCGGAGTAGGTGTTGTCCCGCTGCGGGCTGGTGATGCAGATCTCCAAAACATCAATCAGGCAATAGCCCCGACGACACGGACGCGGGCGCGCAGGCTATTGCCGGGCATATAGGCGAGCGGCAGGTCCTCGACCTCGACCAGTTCCAGGCTCTCTGCATCCGCGCCGGCCTCGACGGCGCGCTCTTCCGCGATGCGGCGCGCTTCCGCCAGGGCGTCCTCGCGCGAAAGTCCCTGGAAGATCTGATCGCATTCGCCTGAGATCTGGGCGATAGCCGCCCCGACCGCGTTGGCGACCTCGCCGTGCTCGACATGGATGACCTCACTGACACCGGCGATTTTGTCGGGCACCAGGAACGCGCCGCCGCCGACCGCAATGACCGGGACGTCGCCGGCTTCCGTTTTCATGCGGTCGATGGCGACCGCGGTCATCTCGCGCATGGCGGCCATGGTCTCGTCGACCAGGTTCTTCGGCAGATTTCCGACATGTGAGGGATCGCCCAAGTCGATCAGGCCGGCGGCGACGGCGATGTCCGTCGCGGTCAGGTCGCCGCCGCCGAATACCAAGCCGCGCTCGGTCAGCCTGTAACCGGTGCTTTCCGGTCCGATGGTGAGCGGGCCGCGCGTGATCAGCGTGCCGCCGCCCAGCGCGATAGAGAGAAGGTCGGGCATGCGGAACAAGGTCCGCACACCGCCGATCTCGACAACGTTGTTGGCCTCGCGCGGGAAGCCTGCCTTCAGCATGCCGATATCGGTCGTCGTGCCGCCGACATCAACGACCATGGCGTTCGACTGTCTCGACAGGAAGGCCGCGCCGCGCATGCTGTTGGTCGGACCCGACGCGAAACTGAACACCGGAAACTTCTCGGCGACATCGGCCAGCATCACAGTGCCATCGTTCTGGGTCAGGTAGAGCTGGGCTTTGATGCCGCTCGTCTCGATCGCCTTGGTGAAGGCCGCCGTCGTTTTCTTCGACAGATCCTGCAGGCTGGCATTCAGCAGCGTCGCGTTCTCGCGCTCCAAAAGGCCGATGCGCCCCAGCGAGCTGGAGCGGGTGACCGCGATGTCCGGGCATTCGTCGGCCAGGATGGCGGCCGCCTGATCCTCCAATGCGCTGGTCAGTGGCGAGAAGACGGAGGTGACGCCGACGGCGGTGTAACCGGCATCGCCGATCCGCTTGGCGGCCTCGCGCATGCCGGTCTCGTCGAACGGCGCGATGGGCCGACCATCGTACTCGTGGCCGCCCTGCAGCATGACGATGTCGCCGCGCACCTTGTCGGCGAGGTCGTCGGGCCAGTCGATGAACGGCTCCAGCGACGCGCTGGCCGGCAGGCAGATGCGGATCGCCGCCACCTTGCCGACATCGCGCCGCTGGGCGACCGCGTTGGTGAAGTGGGTGGTGCCGATCATGACGGCGTCCAGCGTCTGCGGGTCGGCGGATGTCTGGGCGAGTACCTGCTTGAGCGCCTCGGTGATGCCGGACATCACGTCCTCGGTGGTCGGCGTCTTGACCGAGCCGACGATCTGGTCGTCTTCAACCAGGACCGCGTCGGTATTGGTGCCGCCGACATCGATGCCGATACGTTTCATGCTGCGTCCTTCCCGTTCTCGTCCCCGTGAAGGGATTGATACTCCAAGTCATAGCCGAAGGCCCGCGGGCCGACCACGCACGGTGCGTCTGCCGTGGTCAATTCCGAAGCGGCGGGCAGCGACAGGATGGTGACTTGCTGGCCATAGCGGATCGTTTCCGTGCCGCCAACTTCTATCATGCCGTCTACGAGATATGGTTGTGTCAGGCGCAGAGCTAGAGCGTCTACACCAATCGAAGTTCAGATGCCGGTGCTGATCCACGTCGATGGGGCCATGACGCAGTGCACTGTCAACCCAATGACTGGCCATTGCGTCCGCGCTGGCAGACGGTGAACCAACGCAGTGGGGGAGGGCGATCGCTCTGAGTTGCCACAGGTGGCCAAATCTTAGCCCTATTGAGAGGCTCTACCTCCTATGAGATGCCCCTGTCCGGTACGCTACACCTGGACTTTGACGTGTGCCTCATTGAAGATTTTGGATAGGCGTGTGTGATCGACGTCGGCCCGGACGACGTGCCGGACAATGTGTTGTTCAGCATCTGGTCCGACCGCGGTCGACCTGCAACGTGCCTGCCGATACCAGCGTCATTGTTCGTGTCGGTCTTGGGGCTCGCGTTCATGAGGATGTCATGATGATGAAACGTCTTTCCATGTCTTTTGCGGCAGGGCTTGTTTCGCTTCTTTTCTTGCCGGCGGTCGCGTCATCGGACGAAACCAAGGTCATCTCCTGGTCGACCTACGGCAACAGTGGTTCGTACGGCTATGGGCTGGGGACCGGACGCGGGCACACCAACTGGCGCGGTTACAACTATGGCTCGATGGCCGCCGGTTTCGATTGCCACAAGGTGTTCGATTACACCCATCTGGACGACCATACCCCCGTTACGGTCGAGAGCACCCAGTGCTACGACCGCACCGGCCTTCCCTATATTGTCCCGGGCAGCAGCATCATCATGCGTCTCGATGGGACCGCGATGATCAGCATGTCATCGGAGATGTTGTTTGCGTTCGACTCTGCGGAGATTAGCGGCGCAGCCCAGGCGTATCTCACGGAAACCGCGGCGATGATTCGGGAATCGGGTGCGACGTCGGTTACGATCGTCGGACACACGGATGGCATTGGTACAGCCGCCTACAACAAGGACCTATCGCTGCGCCGCGCGATGGCCGTCAGAGACTGGTTGGTCAGTCAAGGTGGCCTGGGTGACGTCGACTTCCAAGTCTCCGGCGTCGGCGCGGATGAACCCCTTGTCGCAGAACAAGATGCGGAAGGTCGTGACTTACCTGATGCCAGGCAGGCGAACAGGCGGGTAGAGATCCTTTACGCGACGAACTGACAGAGGTCGTCGTCCAAGCGTGCAAGAGCTGGGCTTCCCCATGACCTGACAACTGCCGCGCGCATGTCCCAGTACCGCAGTGATTGCGCGCCTGCAGTAACCGTCGTAGCAGGCTTCCCGCGCGTTGGAGCAGTTGTCTCAAGAATGGCCGGCGCATGAACGACAATCCCTGAAGCAGCAGGACGGCGCGGTGGCCGAACCGGATCTCACGCTGAACTTTCCGGCTGTTGCACACCTACAGGCGAGTTTCGATTCGGGCCTGCTACCAAGAGCACCGCGACGTTGCCGGTCAAGGTCATCGACGGCGACCGCAAGGACGATGCCATCGGTGCGCAGCTGCATCACCGGTTGATGATGGTCGGTACTGGCGAACGCTATCTCGGCACGGTGAAGGGTTTTGGGTCCAGGAAGCGGCGAAGCACGTTTTCGGAGACGACCGCAACGTTGTTGTCGTAGCCGTTGTGCGGCAGGCTAGCGCTCCAGGCGATCGAACCCGTCGAAAACACTGCGCCGCCGCCGGGCGTCTCGAAGAATGTCATGTCGGCCTTGACCCGGGGATTCTGGGCGCCGTCCATGGCGCTGTGGTGGAACCCAGTCTCGTCGGGCACCAGCCAGGTGTTTTCCGAATGCCCCGTCGAGCTCGCCACCACCAGGGTGTGGGGCGGTGTGCCGAGCATCGGGTCGGCCGCGTCGATTTCGCCGCCGCTTGCGCCACCGCCCAGGTATCCGAAGTCGCCGATAATCTCGTCCTCGCCAATGCCGTCGAAAATGAAGGCCACGCGGCTGTCGAAGCTTGCGGACGTGCGCTGGTAGACGCCGGACGCGTCGAAACCAACGGCCACCGTGCCGACGCCGACCAGCGCTTGTGGCGCCATACCGAGCCGGCGCCAAAGGCCACCATACTCGCCTGTAAACTCGTGATAGTACTCGCCCGGTTCTTCGTCGCGGTAGCGAATGCCATCCTCTGCGCGGCGAAGCTCAATGACGCCCGGCATCTCATCGGACATGGCGCAGCGCCAGATAAAACCGTTGCCGCCCAGATAGGCGAGCCGGCCGCCACGCGCGATGTAATTGCGCAGCCCGTCCCACATCGGCGTCGTGAAGTACTCGGGATGGGCTCCGGTCACCACAGCGCGGTAGCGTTCGAGCAGCGCTGAGCCCTCGTGATGCAGGTCTTCATCGGTGATGACGTCGCAGTCAATTCCGCGTGCCTCGAGCCAGCCGAGAACCAGCGTGTCGAGGTTGAGGTTGTAGCCTCCGAGATCGGTCTTCGGCGCCATGTTCAGCACCGGTCGTAACCGGGAGGCATAGCGCACGCCGCTTCCGTCCCAGTGATGATCATAGGTCGACAAGCCGATCTCGGGGTGTTGGTAAAGGAACACATCGTCCGCGTCGACCGGCGTCCACGAGAGGTCGGTGACCTCGGCAAAGTACTCGTGCAAGTGCCATTGATAGTTGGCATAGGCCATGTAGGTCACGGTGGATGCGAGAAAGGCAAGCTTCGAGGTCGTAGTGCCCCGGGGAGGGCGCACGAAGAATGTGCTGTAGGACTCGTCATCGTCTGCGCGTAAGCGCACCGCGTATACGCCGCTTTCGAGATCGTCGGGCACGGTGTAGGAGAAATCGGTTTCCCAGCCAGCGTCGTAGTGGTCGTCATCGTGGAAGTGGATGGCGCCATACTCCTGAGGCGCGTGCTGCCAGTTCTGTTCGTTGCCCGACCAGTTGAAACCCTTCACACCGCGCGAGGGCAGGTTGACGGTCGTGCCGTGGAGCCCGTTGAAGCCGGTGTCGATCACCCTGCGGCTGCCGATATCGCGTGAGAAATCCCAAGCGGCGACGAGCGTCGGTTCGCGTTCCCGAGCCATGGCATCCCAGGCCAAGGCGCCGATCTCGCTGTGTGAGAGCACGCAGCCGGTCAGGAGCGGCCGGTCGAGTTTGCCGTTGAAGTTGTGGTGAGGGATGGATCGTCCGGAGCCGGTGGACGTTGCCGGCAGTGCCGCCATCAACAGAGGTCCCGTTGCGGCCCTGTACGCCCCCTTACCGTGCGCGACCGCGGAGCTGTCGGCCTCGACCGGCGGACCCAGGAACTCCTGGTAAACGTCGATCGCACCGGTGGTCGCGTCGTAGGACGCCGAAATCAGATGCCAACGGCGCTCGGCGATCGGCCGTTCGCAAGAGACCGTCGTGGACTTGCCCGCGTCGCCGACATGCAGAGCGGCCGCGCCGTTGTCGTCGATAATCAGGGCAAAGCCGCACTCTGACCCCGCATCCCAGTGGGCGATCAGTCCCTGCTTGCCCTTGCAGGGCGTCGTTGGGAAGACCCAGGTCTGCACCGTGAAACTCTCAAGAGCGTCAAGCCTCGGTGAAGCGGCAATGGACGCGTAGGAGCCGGCGGCTGTCTTCTGGGTGCGTCCCGGGTACTCACTCGCGAACGGCGCGGCGATCTCCTCTTCCCGGAAGATCCCGTGATCAGGGTCGTCGTCGCCACAGATTACCCGCACGAGATCAGCGTGATAATGCGCTGGCCCATACGTGCTGACCTTGACTTCGAGCGTATCCCCTGGAGCCACGCTCCACGCATTGGTGTAGCCGACGACCTTCTTCACGCTGCCGGTCCTTCCCGTCCGTTGATGTTTCTAAGCCGGCCCATGGCCGGTGACAGCCTGCCAGCGCAAACGGAACACCTTTCGTGCCGCATCGTCTTCGTTATCGAACACCGCACCTTCGATGAGTTCGACCGGGTGACCGCGTTCGGTTGGCATCCTGGCGACCGCCCATTCGCGGCGGCGTTTGGTGCAGACCACGATAAAACGCTCGTCCATCGGCCCCAGGCGCAGGCGGTTCAGCACCATGGTGAGTTCGCGGCTGTAGGGACCACTGGGGCTCGCATCAAACTCGGCAATCAGGTCGGTGCGGGTGGGGTCGATCTCATACATCGGGCACTCTCCCGTTACCGAGTGGCGTTTCCACCACGCTTCAGCCGCCAGGCTTGAAGCCGCGAAGGTGGCCGGGTGCGAGCTGATCGACCATGGCCGTTTCCCAGGCGGCATGCCAGATCTCGACATACTTGTCGGCATCATCGCCAACGCCCGCACGCAACGCCTCGTTCTTATGCTCGGCGAGGTTCTCGTAGTCGTTGTGAAGAACGTTCTTGATCCAATCGCGGCGGTCGACGAGTGACACGTTCTCAAAACCCGCCTGCTTGAGCGCCTCCACGTACTGCTCTTGCGACTTGAGCTCGAAAGTCAAGCCGACGACGTTAAGCCAGCGTTTCATTTCCGGCGTCGCTGGCTCCTCGTTGCCGCGCATCCAGTCGCTGCCGGAGAAGAAGCCGCCGGGCTTGAGTACGCGGTAGACCTCGGCGAAGAGCGCCGGTTTGTCGGGAATATGGATCATGGCGTCTTTCGAGAACACCACATCGAAACTCTTGTCCTCGAGGGGGAAGGGGCCCGGTTCGATAACACGATAGGAGATGCGGCCGCTCAAACCCTCACGCTCGGCACGGGCGACGGCATGCTCTGTTACCGTCTTCTCGACATCAATACCGAGCACGCTGCCGGCGCCGTGGTTGCGAACCAGGGCGATATCGACACCGCCGACCCCGCTGCCGATGTCGAGCACGGACATGCCTGAGATGTCGACCCCCTCGAGCGCCTTGGCGACTTCGTCCTCTCCGCCTGGCGAAAGGAACCCCTCGCCCCAGACCAGTTCGAGTGCATGGATAAAGTTGCCGTCATATTCGTCCTCGTGGCGACCAGACATCGTTGCCTCCCCCTTAGAGCCGTGCTTCATGATTATTGGGCGATTTCCGGACAAACGGCGGCTTCCACTCTCCACAAGCCATGCCTCGCCAGGCAGCACCGGTTAGCCTAGACCCCGCCTTCCGCTGTGACAAATGATCGACGAACATGCGGCGAGCACGTCCGGCGCGGTGCATTCACAAGTGGTGTCGATGTCGCCGCCGAGGCGGTCGCGTCCTTGACTGGAATCTCGTCATCGGAACGGTCTTACTCTTGTCGCCGGTCAATGTACGGTCGGCTCGATCCTGCGTGTGCATCGAGAGCAGGGATCAAACTCAGAACAGTGGACATCGCGGTCTGTGGTGACGCCACCGCACCGAAACCGGTGTCTCATCGCGGTATCTGCGCTAGGTTTCGAACCAGGAGAAAGGGAGTGTTCACGTGACAAGTAACCCCGTCATCGCCGTGGTTGGGGCCGAAGGCCCCGATGAGATCCCCGGCCTGAAGGCGCTGGAGTCGGAGCTGGAGATTAGATACCCGTCGGCCGGCCAACCGCTTTCCGACAATGTCAGCGGTGCGGAGATCCTTCTCTGTTGGGATTTCCAGTTCAGCGAGTTTCACACGGCTTGGCAAAGTGCCGATCAACTGAAGTGGATCTTCTGGCCCGGGGCGGGCGTCGACTCATTGCTGTTTCCCGAGTTGGTTGAGAGTGACGTCGTTCTGACCAATTCCCGCGGAGTCTTCGATCGATCCATGGCTGAATATGTGCTGGGTCTGATCATCGCTTTCGGCAAGGGCTTTCCGGAAACAGGCCGGCTCCAAGCTGAGCGTGTATGGAAACACCGTTTCACCGAACAACTGCTGGGCAAGGAGGTTTTGATCGTCGGTGTGGGCAGTATCGGCCGCGAGATCGCCCGGCTGCTGAAGGCGTTTGGGCTGAAGGTCAGTGGCGTTGGACGACGGCATCGGGAAGACCAAGACTTCGGCGTCATCCATGCTGGCGCTGATCTCGACAGTCGTCTCCCAGCCGCCGACTTTGTGGTGGTGATCTGCCCCAGCACACCGGAGAGCCGCGGCATGTTCGGGGCCGCTCAGTTCGAGGCGATGAAAGGCTCCGCGCGATTGATCAATATGGCGCGCGGCGAGATCCTCAAGGAGGATGCGCTTGTTGACGCGTTGCGCAACGGGACGATCGCCGGGGCGGCGCTTGATGTCTTCACCGAAGAGCCCCTGCCGGACAGCAGTCCGTTGTGGGATATGCGTAACGTGATTGTTTCCCCGCACATGAGCGGCGATTTCCATGAGCACCTTGACGTCGTTGCCGGTGCTTTTCTCGAGAACCTGAGTCGTTACCGATGCGGTGAGCCGTTGCTGAACGTCGTCGACAAGAGGGCGGGCTTCTCGCTCGAGTAAGGGATTGTCTGGCGATTTGGCTCGGTTCACCGCGCACCTTTACTGGAACGTCATAGGGCAGAGAGGTTGAGCCCGCTCCGATTGGATTGATCAGCCCATGACACTCGAGCTGACAGAGACGCAGACCATGATCGGCGATCTGACCGAGAAGGTCTGCGTCAACTTTGACGATGCGTTCTGGCGCGAACGCGACGAGACCGGCACGTTCCCGCAGGCGTTCTATAGCGCGGTCGCCGAGGCCGGGCTGCTGGGCGTGGCGATGCCGGCCGTGTTTGGCGGGTCGGGACTGGGGATATCGGAAGCGGCCGTGATGATGGAGACCATCGCGCGGTCAGGCGCCGGCATGGCTGGCGCGTCGTCGGTCCACATGAACATCTTCGGTCTGCAGCCAGTCGTGGTGTTTGGCACCGACGCGCAGAAGGCCCGCATGTTGCCGCCGCTGATCTCGGGAAAGGAAAAGGCCTGCTTTGCGGTGACCGAGCCGGATGCCGGCCTGAACACCACGCACATCAAGACGGCCGCGCGACGAGACGGCGATGGCTATCTTCTCAAGGGCCAGAAGATCTGGATCTCGACGGCGCAGGTCGCGGACCGCGCCCTGATCCTGGCGCGCACGACGCCGCTGGAAAACGTCCAGAAAAAGACCGACGGCCTGAGTCTCTTCTATACGCGTCTTGACCGCGACCACGTGACGGCGACCGAGATCCCCAAGCTCGGTCGCCATGCGGTTGATTCCAACATCGTCTATTTCGATGATCTGCCGGTCCCCGAAGACGAC
>JBCCIS010000036.1 GCA_039028155.1 Pseudomonadota bacterium | reverse complement strand
TTCTGGGCGTCGCGGCCCGGTGAATCCTATTTGAGCTTCAGCGGCGAATACGGCGGCTTGTGGAAACGCATCGGCCGGCCACCGCAAAGCCTGGTCGGCATCGGCACCTTTGCCACCGGTTTCGATACCTGCGGCTGGTATGTGCGCCAACCCGGCGCTGACGACCCGCGCGCCCGATGGATTATGGACGGTGTCGAGGGCGACATCATCGGTGACTTCGGCGCATTGGGCGGCGCCGCGGGCATCGAACTGGACGGCGTCGACACCGCTCTCGGTTCGCCCGCCGACACGATCATTCTGGCCAGTTCGACCGGCCACTCCGGCTACTACATGCTGAGCCCAGACGAGGTCGTCTTCAATCACGCCGCCATCACCGGTGACGCTAACCCCAGGGTGCGCGCCGACATGGCCTACTTCACGCGGCCCGACGGGTCGGCGGTCTTCTCGACAGGCTCGATCAGTTGGTCCGCAAGCCTGGGCCATAACAACTACGACAACGACATTTCCACGATCACCGATAACGTCTTGCGGCGGTTCGCCGACCCGACACCGCTCAACGAGGAATGACGACCATGCGCAAGCTGTTGGGTTACGCCAACGAAATCAGCCGGCAACCCGGTCAGACAATCGACTTCAAGGTCAGTTCCGAAGTCGAAGGAAGCTATCGTCTCGACATCGTTCGCATTCGCTGCGGCGACGATACGCCGCAGGGTCAGGGCCTGAAGGAGACGGTCATCGACGCCGACGTCAATGGCGACTATCCCGCGCGTTACCAGTGGACCCAGGTTGGTTCGTTTGTTGTCGTGCCGCATCCGGAGCGTTTCGCGCTGGAGAGCTTCACCCTGCAGGCCTTCGTCTGGCCAACGACGCCTGACAAGGAAGGTCAGACGATTATGGGCGCCCTCGACCGGGCGAAAAACGCGGGGTATGCGCTGGCGGTGCATGACAAACAGGCGGCACTCGTCATCGGCGATGGGTCGATTGTCGAGACGCTTGTTTCCGGCGCCGCGATGGATCCGCGCCACTGGTACTTCGTCGCCGCGAGCTTCGATGCCGCGACGGGCGCCATGACAGTCATTCAGGAACCGCTGGTGCGCTACGCCGGTGAACGTGGCAAGGCGCGTGCCGAGTTGGACGTAGCGTTGAAGCCCGGCCAAGGCGGACGCTTCACCATTGCCGCGTGCAACAATCAGCGCGAGGGCGACCAGATCGCCACCAACTTCTTCAACGGCAAGATCGACAGCCCGCGCGTCGCCAACCGCGCGCTCTCCCGGCCTAAGATGGAGCGTATGAAGGCGGTGAGGCCTCCTGCAGACTTACAGACCAGCACGGTTGCCGCCTGGGATTTTAGTCAGGACATTCCGGGGACGCGCATCGTCGACACATCGCCCAATCGTCTGGACGGCCAGACGGTCAATCTGCCGACGCGCGCCATGAAAGGGCGAAACCATGACGGCACCGAGATGGTCTGGACGCACAAACCCGAACACTACGGCGCCATCCATTTTCACGACGACGATGTCTATGACTGCGGCTGGCAGACCGACGTCAGTTGGTCGATTCCCGACGACTTCAAGAGCGGCACCTATTGCGCGCGCCTTACCCAAGGCGATCAGTGGTTCTACGTCCCCTTTTATGTCCGGCCAAAGAAGGGCACGACGACGGCGAAGCTGGGCCTGTTGATCGCGACCGCCAGCTACTATGCCTATGTCAACCATCACATGCCGATCGAGTGGGATACGCTGGGCGAGCATTCGGGCAACCGGTTCACGACGCTGGATCAGACCGACCTGCATTTGCACATGCACCCCGAACACGGGCTCAGCATGTACGACAACCACACTGACGGCAGCGGCGTCTGCTATGCCTCGCGCCTGCGCCCTTTTCTGCGCATGGGTCCGCGAGACGATCTGTGGCAATACAACGCCGACACCCACATCACCGACTGGCTGGAAGAAAAAGGCATCGACTTCGACGTTTTCACCGATGACGACCTGGACGCCGAAGGCGTCAGCCTGTTGGAGAACTACCCTTGCGTCATGACGACGACGCACCCGGAGTACTATTCAAAGCCGATGATGGAGGCCTTGCTGCACTACCAGCAGCGTGGCGGGCGGTTCATCTATATGGGCGGCAACGGCTTCTATTGGCGTGTCGCCTATCACCCGACGCTGCCCGGCGTGATCGAGATGCGGCGGGCCGAGGATGGCATGCGCTCATGGATTGCCGAGCCCGGAGAGTACTATATGAGCTTCACCGGCGAACTCTCCGGCCTATGGCGGCGTAACGGCATCCCGCCTGAGGTGATCTGCGGCACCAGTTTCTCGGCGCAAGGTTTCATTGCCGCCAGACCCTATGCGCGTCGCGACGAGAGCAACGACCCGCGCGCCGCGTGGATGTTCGACGGTATCGGCAAAAACGAGAGTATCGGCGATTTCGGAACCGTCCTGGGCGGTGCGGCCGGAAGCGAGATCGACGCCATCGACTACGCTCTTGGCACACCGCCCCATGCGCTCATCGTCGCGGAGGCGACTGACTTCGGTGTCGATGTCCATTGGGTCGACGAGGAGTTCCACCACACGCACTCCGCCGTCAATGGCGAAAACTGCCCGCATGTGCGCTGTGACATGGTGTTTTACGAAACACCAAATGGCGGCGCGGTGTTTTCGACCAGCTCCATTGCGTTCGCCGGCTCGCTGGCCCACGACAACTACCAGAACAACGTGAGCGTTCTGCTGGAAAACATCGTCACGCGATTTGTCGACGAGACGCCCTTCCCATCGCCGCCAGACTAGGCTTCGTCTCCTATGCCACCCATGTCAGCATGTGACTCGATCAGCTCACGCCCGCGATTAATCCTGATTGCGACATCGTCTAAGGGATGTTCGAAACAGTTTGTTGGCATTGAGAACTGAGCCGAGCAGAACTCTGTTGCACGAGAGCGGCGAATTCACCGAACCGTGACATTGCCGCGCTAGGGTCAGTGGGTGCTGACCATGATGATGTCGGAATTGGGTCACAATCTGTCGGACGGGTATGCGGGACGCTTCGCGTAACCTAGAAAATGTCAGTTGATGTGCGACGTTTGGTCGTGATTGCCGAAGCCGCACACAAGGACAAAGGAGACTGGGAGATCAAAATGACAAACAAAACGACAAGTTCGGGTTTGGCGACCAGCCGGCGTGATCTGCTGGCCGGCACCGCCGCCCTTGGTATCGCAGCGGGCATGGGCCCGGCCGTTATCGGAAACGAAGCAAAAGCGGCGGAACCGAAGAAGGGCGGCACGTTGCGCATGGGCCTGGGTCATGGCTCATCCACCGACTCGCTCGATCCGGGCACGTTTGAAAACGGCTTCTCCAGCGGTATGGGCATGGGTGGCCTGTTCAACTATCTGACCGAGGTCAACGAGTACAACCAGTTGCAGCCGGAACTGGCGGAAGAATGGGATTCGCCGGACGCGCAGACCTGGACTTTCAAGATCCGCGAGGGCGTCGAATTCCACAACGGCAAGACGATGACGCCGGACGACGTCGTCGCCTCGCTCAACCATCACCGCGGCGAGGACTCGACCTCGGCGGTGTCGAGCCTGTTCGAGCAGGTCTCAGACATGCGCGTTGACGGCAACACCGTCGTCATCGAGCTGAGCGCCCCCAACGCCGACTACCCGTTCATCGTCAGCGATTATCACATGGGCATCATGCCGTCCGATGGCGAAGGCAAAATCGACGCCACATCGGGCATCGGCGCCGGCAGCTACAAGCTGTCATCCTATGAGCCGGGGACCGAAGCGGTGCTGGAACGTCATCCCAACTATTGGAAGACTGACCGCGCATGGTTCGACGCCTGTGAGATGTACACGATCGCTGATCCGACGGCGCGCCAGAACGCTCTTGTCACCGGTCAGGTCGACGTGATCGACCGCGTCGATCCCAAGACGGCCGACCTGATGGCGCAGGCGCCGAACATCGAACTTGTCGAAGCGACCGGCACGCTCCACTACACCATGCCGATGAACACCACGGTCGCGCCGTTTGACGACAACAATGTCCGCCAGGCGTTGAAGTACGCCATCGACCGTGACGACATCGTCGACAAGATCCTGCGCGGCCACGGCGTGGTCGGCAACGATCATCCGATCGCGCCTTCCAACCGCTTCCACGCTAACATCGAGCAGCACAGCTACGATCCCGATAAGGCAAAGTGGTACCTGCAGCAGTCCGGCCTGGACAGCCTGTCGGTCGACCTGTCGACATCCGAAGCGGCCTTTGTCGGCGCCGTCGACACCGCCGTCCTTTATCAGGAACACGCCAAGGCGGCCGGCATCGATATCAACATCGTGCGCGAGGCGGCTGACGGCTACTGGGCCGACGTCTGGATGCAGAAGCCCTGGTGCCTGTGTTACTGGGGCGGCCGCCCGACGGAAGATTGGATGTTCTCGACCACCTACGCGGCCGACGCGCCGTGGAACGACACGTTCTGGACCAATGACCGCTTTAATGAGTTGTTGATCCAGGCCCGTGCGGAGCTTGACGACACCAAACGCGCGGAGATGTACACGGAGATGCAGGACATTCTGGCCAACGACGGCGGCGCGCTTGTCGTCGCCTTCGCCAACCATGTCGACGGTGCGTCGACCAGCCTGGCCAATAGCGGCCAGGTCGGCGGCAACTGGGGCTTGGACGGCGGACGCCTGATGGAACGCTGGTGGTTCGTCGACCCCAGCGCCTAACGCCAACGACCTAGACGGCAAAGCGGCCCCGGTCAGATGACCGGGGCCGCTGTTGTTTTTGCGAACCGCCGCTTGCGTTCACGCACAAGCGACGTCGCGTATGACCTGTCCGGTCAGCCTTCCGGCAGGCCGGCCTTGCGCAGACCATCGACCCAGTGGTCGCGATCCTTCTTGTTGCGGAACTTCACGCGCCCTTCGAGCGACTTGACGCTTTGGCCCCGGCCCTTGGCCGACCGGAACAAGCCGATGGCGTTCTTCGACATCGTCGCGTTGCCCTTCTGCGCATAGGCAGCGGCGAGAAGAAGCTGCACTTCCATCACATAACCTTCATCGCCGGGCTTGCAGCGCATGCATTCAAGCTCGTTGATCGCCGCATCATAGTCGCGGGCGCTGTAATAGGCCCAGCCGAGGTTCCAGCGATACCAGTCGGGGAAACGCTTGGCGCGCTCAAGCATCTTGATCGCGTCCTGGGGCCTGCCGTCGAACACATAGGCTTCGGCGACCTCGGCCAGCAGCCCGTGCTTGCGATCCAACTGGTCGGTGAAGTTCTCGTAGAGATCCATGGCCTTGTCATACTGCGTCAAGGCCTGCTTCAGTTTGCCTTGTCCGATCAGGCAGTAACCGAGATCCCAGTAGGTCGCGTAATCATAAGGATCAAGCTTGACGGCCTTGCGCGCATGACCCTCAGCGACCTTCAACTGGGCCTCGCCCAACCAGCCATTGGCGACGCTGCGCGTAATCGTGTAGGCGAGATAGCCGTATGCGCGGGCAAAACAATTGTCGAGTTTGATGGCCTCTTCGAACTTCTTGCGGCTCTTCGCCATCTGTTGTTTGTCGATAATGGTGAAAAGACGTTCGCCATCCAGATAGGCGCGAAACGCCTTTTCGTTCGTGGTGCCGCGCATAGAGATCCCCTCCTAGAAAAAGCTGATTATGATGCCTTGCCTGCTTCCATCAGCAGAATTGCCGGCTCGTCCCGCAAGCCGGCCAGCCGCAGGCCCTTAAGATAATGGTCCTCGTCACGTTCATTGCGAAAACGGACCCGCCGGCGGGCATCTTCAATGGTGTATGGCCGCTCATGGGCGCTGTTGAAAAGATTGACCGTCGCCTCGGCCTCGGCAACGCGACCGCTATGGGCAAGAGCCGCCGCGACCGTCAGGTGCAGGTCGTTGGGCGGTTTGAACATCCGGCCATACTCCAGCAGCGCCTCCTCGTAACGTTTGGCGCAGAAATACGCCCAGCCGAGGTTCCAGCGGTACCAGTCTGGAAAATAGGGATTGAGTTCCATCGCATTCGTGATCAACCCGATGGCATCCTCGGCGAGCCCGAAATAGATCTTCATTTCGGCCATCTCGCACAACAGGTCGGGGTCATTGCGATTGAGCTGGCAGGCGCGTTCGTACTCGCTGTGGGCCCGCTCGAACTCGCCGCGGTTTAGGTGCACGAACGCCAGATCCCAATGGACCTGATAGTCGTTGGGCGCCAGATCGACGGCGCGCCGGGCGTTGGCCTCGGCATCGACAAACGCGCCGATGTCGCGCCAACCACATAGCACCGCGCGAACTTCGGTATAGGCCAGATAGCCCCAGGCACGAGCAAAGTTGGGATCAAGTTCGGTGGCGCGCTTGAACCAACTCAGGCTCTCCTCGATGCCCTCTTGCGTTTCGAACGTGAACGACTGCACGCCCTTCAGATACGCTTCATAGGCATTCAAGGTCGGGCCGGGCTTGCGCTCCTTGGCCAGCAGCTCGCGTTCGGCGGTGTCGAGCCGCAAGCCCAACTGGGCGACCACCTGCTTCACTAGCTTGTCTTGCGCGGCAAACGGATCCTCAACGTCGCAATCGAACCGATCGACCCACAGGTTCGTGCCGGTGCGCGCATCAATCAGCTGGGCGTTGATGCGCAGGTGGCTGGGCTGTTTGCGGACGCTGCCGGCAACAACGTACTGGGTGCCGAATTCGCGCAGCAAGTAGTCGGGCCGCGGCGACGATTCCTTGTAAAGCGAGGCCGAGTTAGCGGCCAACACGTCGAACGACCAGAAGCGCGACAACTCCGACGTCACTTCCTCGGTGATGCCGTCGCACAGATAGACTTGGGTTTGGTCACCCGTTTGATTGGTGAACGGCAAGACGATCACCTTGGGACGCTGGTGCTCGGCAGCCTGCGCCGGAGTGCCGTCGCTGGCTGCCTCTTCGTCGTAGATCTTCTGAGCCAACTTGGACATTTCGTCGACACCGCCGGTATCGATCTCATAAATCATGAGCGGCACGTCGATGTTCTTGACACTGCGCTCGCCGACTTCCCGGATCTGGAATTCGATCTTGTCCTTTATCGCGTCAAAGACAGCCTGGGAGATGTTGATCGCGCCGGGTTTGGCTTCCTGCTCCAGCCGTGTCGCGATGTTGATATGGTGGCCATGAACACCTTCCGCCGACACGATGATGTCGCCCAGATTGATGCCCATGCGAAACACGATGGGATTGAGCGGGCTGGTATTCAGATTGCGTTCCTGGATCGCCCGTTGGATGGTCACACCGCACTCCGCCGCACTGACCGCGTCGGGGAAGTGCGCGAGGATGCCGTCGCCCATGATGTTGATCAGGCGGCCCTGGTGTCGCTCGATTTGCGGCAGAACGACGTTGTTGAGCTGGGCCTGAACAGAGACCAGCGTACCAGCCTCGTCGCGGCTCATCAGGCGGCTGTAGCCGACAACATCAGCAGCCAGAATGGCAGACAGTCTGCGTTCCATCGTCAGGCGCTCACAGTGCTGTCGATTGCGGCCGACGGCCGCTTGCCGGTTGAACGACCGGCGTCATCGCGAGCCGCCGTCTGTCGTGCGACTGGGCAAAGTCGCCTCATTCCCCATCCCCATACAACGTTACTTTGGCCCGCCCGACCGTATCTTCAATGTTAGCAATTACGCGATACCGACTAAAGAGTCACGAAACGGTTGATCCTGTTGAAGAAACCGACGGCATTGTGATCAGCTTGTCCACCACGCCGCGCCACGCGACGAACAAGTCGTCGAAATCTTCAGGCTGTCCGTCGTAGGCCAAGGCACGATCGGGGATCCTAACCCATGGTTGCTTGCTGCGCACCCACAGATGACCCACTGGTTGCAGCCAGGATCGGTCGTCGAGCGAACCCGGTTTGATGTTGACGATGGCGGGATTGCGCGAGGGCTCATGGAACAGGCGGGCCCCGCACCGGCGACAGAACCGGCATGCGACCGTCCTGCCGCTCGCGCTTTCTCGTTCCCAGGTCCCGCAACGTGCCCAATCAACGGACAGCGCGCCGCGGTCCACGGCCATCGACATCCCAAAGGCCGACGCTGATTGGTGCTGGCATTCGGTGCAGTGGCAGGCGTAGAGGACCAGCGGCGGCGCGCTCAGGCGATAACGCACATGACCGCACTGGCAGCCACCATGCTGCGGCAAGGCCGCGCGCTGTCCGCCGCGACCCGGCATCAGGCGAACCAACCGCTGGTCGTGGCGCGCCATCGCTCCACGAAGGGTGTCATGTCGTCGGGGTCGTGCAACACGTTCAGCAGGTCTTCCGGGATATCAACCCATGGCTGCGCACTCGCGGTCCAGATATGACCGACCGGGACAAGCCAGGACCGGTCGTCGAATGAGCCCGCTTTGACCGACACGATGCTGTCATCGCCCTTCGACATGTGAAACAGCCGCCCGCCGCAGGTCGGACAGAAGTAACACTGCAGCTGATTGCCGCTATCGGTCGGTCGGGTCCATACAGCCAGTTGCGACCAGTCCACCGTCAGGTCGGCCCGGTCGACCAGGCACGACATACCGAAGGCCGACGACGACTGGTGCTGGCACTCCGTGCAATGGCAACAGTAGAGCGTCAACGGTGCCGCAGAAACACGATAGGTGACCGCACGACATTGGCAGGCACCGGTTAGCGGCAACATGACCTCGACCATCACACGCTCTCCCTTTCCTCTCTCAGGTCCATGTGCTCGCGCAAGAACGGCACATCGGGATTAGGCGGCGTCGGCATATCAAGTTCCCGGGCATAGAGATGGCCATCGTGGACCGCCGCCGCAACCAGGCCGGGCGCGACACAATCCCCGATAATCCCCACCGTTTTGATGCCAGCGGCATCCAACAGGTCCGGCCGGCGCGCCAGCTTGTGATAGATCGCCTCGTTTGGCACCCGCGACGTCACCAACACCACCGTCGCGGCCGGCACCCGATGCGTCGCTCGTGTGAAGATGCAAGCCAGTTCGGCCTCACCGTCATGAACGGCGACCAGGTCGGTCTGCTGCAGGATCGTCACGCCGAGTTCGCGCAGGCGTTGCTGCACGAAAGGCTGCTCCAACGTCAAAATGGTGAACGCGGAAACATCCGAGCCAGGCGTCACCAAGGTCACGTCATGGCCGTCGCGGGCCAGCTTTTCGGCCAACACCCCGCCCAGATACATTTGGTCGTCGTCATAGACGACCACCGGCCCCTCGCCGACAGGACCTCGGGCGACATCTTCCGGTCCAATCACACCCGACCGCCCGGCACCCGGCAGCGCGTGATGATGACTATGGCCGACACCGTCGCGACGCCATGTCGCGCCGGTCGCCAGAACCACGTGGGCGGCACCGAACTGGCGTATCGACTTATCGTCCAGGAGACTATCCAGATAGACCTGGACGTTGGCCATGGTGCCGATCTGACCGAGCCGCCAGTCGCGCACCCTGGCCCAGGTGGCCAGGCCCGGCAGGCTGGTCTCCCAATTCAGACGACCGCCCAGTTCCTTTTCGCGCTCGGCCAAGGTCACGGAATAGCCACGCTGTCCCAGGGCTCGTGCCGCTTCCAGGCCCGCGGGCCCGCCGCCGACGATAAGGATCTGCTCGTCGGAGCCCTTGGCGGCGATTTGTTCGGCATGCCAGCCGCGACGCCACTCCTCGCCGACAACGGGATTCTGGGTGCAGCGCATCGGCGCGAAGGTGTTGTTGCCGGTGACGCAAATATTGCAGCCGATGCACTCGCGAATGTCGTCGATCCGCCCCTCTTCGATCTTGTTGGGCAGGAACGGGTCGGCAATGGCCGGGCGTGCCGCGCCGATAAAATCCATCACGCCATTTTTCACGGCCGCGACCATGGCGTCGGGAGACGTGTAACGGCCGACACCGACAACCGGTTTCGACGTCAACTGCTTGACGAAGGCGATATAGGGTTCTTGATAGCCCTCTTCGGAGAACCGGCTGGTGTTGGAGTCATACTCCCAGCCACTGATGTTGACGTCCCAGATATCCGGCACGTCCGCCAGCATCTCGACGACCTCGCGACCTTCCTTGTCCCACTCCAGCCCATCAGCACCCATGCATTCGTCGACCGCGAAACGCAGTGCGACGGCGCAGGTGTCGCCGATCGCTTCGTGGGTGTCCTCCAGCACTTCGCGCAACAGGCGCACGCGATTTTCCAGCGAACCGCCGTATTCATCATTCCGCCGGTTATAGCGGGGCAACAGAAAGTGCATGGGAAGCGCGATGTTGTGGGCAGCGTAGATATAGACGACGTCGGTGCCCGCCTTCTTGGCGCGGATCGCGGCGTCGCGGTGCCAGCGCCGGAACTCCTTGATGTCGGCCTTGTCCATCCCGCGCGCCTGTGGGCGGGTCGGGTACTTGTTGGCCGTATGGGACGGGGCGACGGGAGTCATGCGGCTGGTCCGGTTAGCGCGCGACAGACCGCCATGGACCAGCTCCACCCCGAACAACGATCCGTGCTCGTGGACAGCGTCTGCGGCCAAGGCGAAGGTCTTGATGTCGTCGTCATCCCACAACCGCATGGAGGCACCGGGATAGGCGTCCGACGTCGGATGGATCATCGTCTCTTCGGTGCAGATGACGGCCCAACCACCTTCGGCCCGCTGACGGCGAAAGGCGGCATGGGACAGCGGCCAGTTCGATCCCATACCGGTGCAGTGCGGTACCTGAAAGAAGCGGTTCTTGGCCGTGACCGGACCGATTCTTACCGGCTCGAACAGGATATCGTAACGCTCGTCTCGGCTCATGCGGTGCCCCTTTGAAAATGCCGACTCAACCTAATCACCCGCAAGCCGGTTGGAAAACCCGAAACACCGGCATTTCCGTGATGGACCGAGGGCGGCTTGGGTCTAGACTTCGCGACGCCACAGCCAAGGCAGCGCGCCATGACACCACCGGACAAGATCATCCACCGTAACTATTGGCTGGACGAGGCGCTGGCGCTGGAAACGCCAGGCAGCGACGCACCACCCCTGGACCGCGACCGCCGCGCCGATGTGGCGATTGTCGGCGGCGGCTACACCGGTCTGTGGACCGCGATCGATCTGAAGACCCGCGAACCGTCACTCGACGTCGTCCTGATCGAACGCGACATCTGCGGTTGGGGCGCCAGTGGCCGCAACGCCGGCTACCTGCTTAATCTGTGGGCCAAGTTCGCAACCATGAAGCGCCGGTTCGGACGCGACGAGGCCGTCGCCATCGGCCGCGCCGTCGATCAAGGCATCGAGGACCTCGTCCAGTTCTGCGATGACAACGGGATCGACGCGGAGATACGCCGGCACGGCTGGCTGATGGCAGCGACACGGCCCCATCATGACGGTCACTGGCCCGCCATGATGGACGATCTGGCGCGTCATCAGATAACGCCCTACGAAGAACTGTCGGGTGCTGAGATCGAGAGCCGCTGGGGGCTGAGCGGGATCCTGTCCGGCATGCTTGACCGCACCGCCGGGCATCTGCAACCGGCGAAGCTGGTCAGGGGACTGAGGCGCGTTGCTCTTGAGCGCGGTGTCACCATCCATGAACACACGGGCCTGACGGGTCTGGAGAGGCGGCGGCCGCCGGTCGTGCGCACGGACCATGGATCGATCACGGCGGACAAGGTGGTCATCGCGATGAACGCCTGGGGCGCCCGCCTGCCCGAGCTGCGCCGCTTCATCATGGTCACCGGCTATGGCAACGCGATGACCGCTCCCCAGCCCGAGCGCCTGCAAGAAACCGGTTTTGCCGACGGTCCGTGCGTCAACGATTCCTACAACCTGATCAACTCACTGCGGCCAACGGCCGGCGGGCGTGTGCTGTTCGGCAAACCCGGCACCGCGCTGGCTCTGGGCGGTCACGTCGACGCGTCGTTCGAGGACGACACGGCACGCCTTCTCGATGCCGATCGCCGCCGCAAGGAACTCGATCCCATCATGCCGGGACTTCAAGCCACCTATGCCTGGTCCGGCCCGATCGACCGGTCGCGCGACGGCCTGCCGGTATTCGGTCCCCTGCCCGGGTCGCCGGATATCGTGCATGCCACCGGCTTCTCCGGTGATGGTGTGGGCCCGTGCCGGCTTGCCGGCAAGGTGCTGGCCTCGCTCGTCCTCGAAACACCGGATGAGCTGACGGCGCTTGGCCTGGTCCGACCGCCCGATCCGGAGTTCCCGCCTGAGCCCGTCCGATGGATCGGTACCAAACTGGTTCGCCGCGCCGCCGGCAAGATCGACCTTGCCGCCCGCGACAACGGCCGGGTCGGCGCGACAACGCGTCGCCTCGGCAAGTTAATCGCCGCCGGTGTCGCCGACACGGAAGCAGCCGCGAAGGAAACGTCCACCGGTTCCTAAAGCGACACGCCAGGCATCCCTCGCAGAGAGATATGCGATGACCAACCAACGCCGCGAACGACAGCGCGCCAATCTCAAACGTATGCTGAAGCCACGACATATTGCCTTTATCGGCGGCCGGCATCTGGAGCGGTGTATCGCCATGTGCAGGGACAGCGGCTTCAGCGGCGAGATCATCGCCATCAACCCGCGCTATGAAACCCTCGCCGGCATCGCCTGTACGCCGTCGCTCGACGCCTTGGACGTGGCGCCGGATGCGGCATTCATCGCTCTGTCGCGGGACGGCTCCATCGACATGGTGACCTCGCTCGCCCAGATGGGCGCGGGCGGCGCCGTCTGCCATGCCGCCGGCTTCGGCGAATTGGGCGGCGAGTTCAGCGTCGCCCAGGAAAACCTGGCCAAGGCAGCGGGCGACATGGCGGTCATCGGCCCCAACTGCATGGGCGTGATCAACGCCTTCGACGGCGTCGCGCTGTGGGGCGAATACAATCCCCTGTCGCCTGTCGACGGGTCGGGGGTCGCGTTGATCTCGCAGAGCGGGGCGTTTCTCTACGGCATCATCAGTGTCGAGCAAGCCTATCCCATGGGCTACGGAATAAGCGTGGGGAACCAGGCGGTGATCGATAGCGCCGACCTGATCGACTTCGTCCTGGATGACGAACGGGTGCGCGTGATCGGCCTTTATGTCGAAGGCCTGACGAATGGCGCTGCGCTGTCGGAGGCGCTGGGCAAGGCGCTCGACCGGCGCATCCCCGTGGTGTTGTTGCGTGGCGGCGGCACACCGGCATCGGCCGAGCGCTCCCTGAGTCACACCGGCAATCTTGCCGTCCCCAACGACTTCTGGCGCGCCCTGATCGAGCGTTACGCCCTGATCGATGTCGCCTCTCCCAAGCAGCTCGTCGAAACCACCAAGCTTGTGGCCGTGAGCGGCGTGCCGGCAGGCAATCGCGCCTTCTTCGTCACTAACTCCGGCGCGGCGGCGACGCTGCTGGCCGAACAGGCGCGCGATCGCGGTTTGGCACTGCCGCCGATCCCAGCCGAGGTTGAGGCAGCGATCAAACCGACCCTGCCCGATGTCGTCACGGTGTCGAACCCGCTTGACTTCAACCTGCCTTGGCGGGCCGATGCGGCTGTCTCCATGGATAACGCGGATTCCATGACAACCTGTCTCCAAGACATCAGCCGTGACAGGACGGATATCCTGACCTTCATACTGGATGTGCCGCGCCGGGAAACAGGTGGCGACACGCCGTGGCACCCGACCATCGATGCGCTGATCGCATTGCGTCGGCGTGTCGGGTTTCCGGTCGTTACCGCGTCGCTGCTGCCGGAAGGACTGGAGCCGCACCTGCGCGGAAAACTACTGGCCGGCGGCGTGGCGCCGCTATGCGGTTTCACCGAGACGCTCGATGCCATGGCACAAGCGGCCGCGTATGGCGCGCGGCTCGATCAGATAGAGGCACCACCGGAACCGCCCTTGCAAGGCACCGCGCCGGCCACAACGCCGCGCGCCCTTGATGAATGGGCGGGTAAGCGGGCGCTGGCCGAGCACGGTCTTCGAGCGCCCAAGGGCTGGGCGGGACCCGCCGGTCAGGCGGGCGAAGCCGCCGCCAAGATCGGCTTTCCCGTTGTACTGAAAGTCCTGAGCGAAACCCTGGCGCACAAGAGCAAGTTGGGCGGAGTCAAACTCGGCCTTCATTCCATCGACGACGTCGAGACAGCGGTCAACACCATGCGCCAGGACCTCGAACGATCGGCACCAGATCATGTCCTCGAACACGTCTTGATTGAGGCAATGGTCGACGACGTCGCCGCCGAACTTCTGATAGGCGTCAAGCGCCATGCCGCGTTGGGTCTGGCGCTCGTCATCGGGCGTGGCGGGGTCGACGTTGAACAGATCCGCGACTACGCCTTAGCCCTGATTCCCGCCAGCGATCGCGAGATGACGGCGGTTCTGGATCGGCTTTCGATACCACTCGAATGTACCGCTCGGGCCAACCTGGTCGCAACGATTCGTGCGATCGAGCGGTTCGCCATGGCCAACGCCGAACGGCTCGCCGAACTCGACGTCAATCCCGTCATGGTGCGGCGGGACGGATCCACGGTGGCCGCCGATGCGCTGGTGGTGCTCGCCGGTTGAAGATCTGCCTTTTCGGTTATCGTCACGATTGACGCCGCGACGGCCAAGGCCGACCATGCGCCATCACCGATAGCGAGGACCGACCCCCATGCCGATCATGACCCCTGAAGACGTGCGCTATAACCAACTGATCAAGACCTTCGCCTCGGAGCCCGAGCCGGCGTTCGAGACGGCGGAAGAGCAAGAAGGCAACTGGGGTCAGGTCTGGGGTTGCCGTAACGATGTTGGGCGTCTGCAGTCCGTGTTGATGCATCGCCCCGGCGACGAACTCAACACCGTCGACCCGGACAAGAAGATCGAGGAGTTGGGCGCCTATGGCGATCCGGAAACCGGCTGGTACTGGCGCGGCGCGGAGCCGCCCGACCTGCCGGCCATGCAGGCCCAGCACGATGCCCTGGTCAAGACGCTGGAGGAAAACCAGGTTCGTGTCGTCATGCTGGACGAATGCGCGCCGGGCCGCATGAAAAGCTGTTACACCCGCGACGTCGTCATCGCGGTCGATGGCGGTGCGATCGTGTGCCGTCTGGGCCCGCGCGTGCGGCGCGGTGAGGAGATGCCGGCGACGCGGACCTTGGCCAAGCTTGGCATGCCGATCCTGCGCACGATCAACGGCACGGGCATCTGCGAAGGCGGCAGCTTTGCCTGGATCAATGAACAGACCGCCGTCATCGGCATCTCGAGCCGGGTCAACGAAGAAGCCGCGCGCCAGATTGACGAAGTTCTGGCGCCTATGGGTATCGAGCTCATACGCATGCAGGTACCGGGTTTCCGCCTGCATATCGACGGCATGTTTGTCATGGTCGATGTCGATACCGCCCTGGTCAATCCGATCCTGTTGCCGTTTGCTTTCATGGAGGATCTCCAGAAGCGCGGCATCAGGCTGATCGAGCTGTCGCCGGAAGACGAAGCCTTCACGATCAACTGTCTGGCGATCGCGCCGGGCCGCGTGATCATGAGCGAGACCTCCGAACGTACGCTGGAAAAACTCGACAAAGCGGGCATCGAGGTGATCCAGCTCGACTACGAGGCCGTGTGGCGCGGCGGCGGCGGCATTCACTGCTCGACCGCACCGCTGGCACGCGAACGTTTGACGTAGGCAGCGGACAGAAGCAACGGCCAAACCAGCACGTCTTCTGAGTACAGCGATGAGCCAGTTGGACGATAGCGTTTGCGGCCTCGCCGCCACAGGCGACCTGGCGGGACTAGCGGCGCGGCTGCAGACCGAGCCCGACCTGGCGACGCGGCGCAATGCCAGCGGTGAGACCCTGCTGCACATCGCCGTTCGTCAATGGCCGAAACTTGCAAACGGCGCCGATGTCGCGCGCCTCCTTCTTGGGGCAGGCATGGATGTCAACGCGTTTGATGACGATGGCCAAAGCCCGCTTCATGGCGCTACTGGTGACCTGGAGCTGACGCGCGTGTTACTTGAAGCTGGCGCGCGCGGTGATGTCTATGCGGTCGATCACCTGAACATGTCGCCTGCTGAGATCTGTCTCTACTACGGTCTGCCGGCCGAGGCACAACTGATCGTCGATCACGGCGCGCCAACCGATTTGCGAATCCATGCCGGTCTGGGCGATGCCGACGCCGTGCGCAGCCACCTGGACGAGGCCGGCGGTTTTCGAGCCAATTGTATCGGGTTACCCGGTCAACCCGGCCCCACACTCAGCGTGGAAGACGGTGTGGCGCAGGCGTGTTCCTATGCGGCTCGCAACGGACAAATCGAAGCTGCCGACGTGCTGCTCGATCACGGTGCCGATATCAATGCGCTCGCGCCGCAGTTGGACGTCGGTTGTACGCCGGTTCACGCAGCCGTGTCGGGGGGCCATCCTCTGATGGTCGAACATCTTGTCAAGCGCGGCGCTCGGCTGGACATTCTCGACGATACCCATAAGTCTACCGCGCGTGGCTGGGCCGAATTCAAAGGCGATGACACGATGGCCGCGTTTCTAAGAGCTCATGAAGGCGATGTCTGACACGATCTGTCGAGCGTGCCGGGAACGCTATTGAGCCGCCACATGATAAGGAGCGAACAATCACCATGACCGAAACGCTTGAAGGCGTTGAACGCCAGCCCGACGCCATGGAGCGTGTTGCCGTCGAAGGCGGCGACGTAATGACCTACAGCTTCGGTTCGGGCGATGACGTCCTGTTCTTGGCCAATGGCGGTCCTGGATTGCCGTGCGATTACATGCGCGATAGCCACAGCCATCTGGCCATGGACGGGCTGCGCGTCGTGACCTGGGACCAATTGGGTACGGGTCGTTCCGACCGGCCAGACGACCCGTCGCTGTGGACGATCGAACGTTACGCGCGCGAACTGGAGGCGGTCCGGACCGGTCTGGGCCTGGGTCCCATTCACTTGCTCGGCCAATCCTGGGGCGGTTGGCTCGCCATCGAGTATGCGCTGACCTTCATAGACGGCGTGAAGTCCCTGGTGCTCTCCAACACGGCCGGCGACCTGCCCCACCTTGTCAGCGAACTCAGCCGGCTGCGCTCGGCGCTTGGCCCTGAGACCGTGACCATGATGCTGCGGCGTGAAGCCGATGGCACGATCGGCCATCCCGAGTACAAGGCCGCGGTCGCCTTGCTGGACTGGCGCCATGTTCATCGTCTCGACACCATCCCGCCGGCACTCCAGCGTTCAATGGATGGGATGGTGTTCGATATCTACAACATCATGCAGGGTCCCAACGAGTTCGTGTACACGGGCAACCTGAAGGACTGGAACCGCATTCCCGATATGCATCGCATCGACCGGCCGGCATTGATCATCGTCGGTGAACACGACGAGCTGACGCCCGCCTGCGCCATGAAGATGCATCATGCCCTGCCCAACAGCCGCATCACGGTGTTCCCGAACACCTCCCACTCCACCTGCTTTGAAGATCCCGCCGCCTACTTCAATGTGCTCGAGGACTTCCTGGCGGAACAGAACGGTTGATGCCATGAGCGAATCACTTCCTGACGTCGAACGCCAGCCTGACGCGATGACCGCGGTCGCCGTCGACGGCGGCGAGGTCATGACCTATAGCTTCGGTTCGGGCGACGAGGTCCTGTTCCTGGTCAACGGCGGCCCGGGTCTGCCTTGCGACTACCTGCGCGACGGCCACAGCCACCTGGCCGACAAAGGCTGGCGCGTCGTGACCTGGGACCAACTGGGCACCGGCCGCTCCGAACGGCCCGGCGACACGGCACTCTGGACCATCGAACGCTACGCGCGGGAGATGGAGCAGGTTCGGGCCGGCCTCGACCTGGGCCGCGTCCATGTACTCGGTCAGTCTTGGGGTGGCTTCCTGGCCATCGAGCATGCGCTCACCTTTCCTGATGACATCAAGAGCCTGACGCTCTCCAACACCGTGGCGGACGTGCCGCATCTCTTGACCGAGCAGAACCGGCTGCGCACCGCGCTGGGAAGCGAGACCGTCAACATGATGCTGCGCCGCGAGGCCGAAGGGTCGACCGACCACCCGGAGTATGCGGCAGCGCTCGACATCCTGAGCTGGCGTCACGTCCATCGTCTGGAGGCCCTGCCGGCGCCGATCAAGCGCTCGATGGATAACATCGAGATGGGGATCTACGGCTACATGTGGGGCGCCAGCGAGTTTCAGTGCACTGGCAATTTGAAGGACTGGAATCGGCTCGACGATCTCGCCCGCATCGAGGCGCCGACGCTGATCGTTGTGGGTGAGCACGACGAACTGACGCCGTCATGCTCGATGCGTATGCACCAACAAATGCCGACAAGCGAGATCCATGTCATCGCCAACGCCGCCCACATGACGTCCTTTGAGCAACCGGACACCTATTTCCCGATCCTGGAAGGGTTCCTGACGCGCCACGGCGGTTAGCGGCGTTCACGGCTGTGTGCACGGCGTTGACCTACGGGCGTTCGCGGGCCATATCCTGCAACGGAAGCCAGGAGAAACAGGATGACGGACAAGGTCGTCAAGACGGAAGCCGAGTGGCAGCGCCAGCTGTCGCCGGAGTCCTATAGCGTCACCCGCCTGAAAGGCACCGAGCGCGCCTTTACCGGCAAGTATCACGACAGCAAGAAGCCGGGCATCTATCGCTGCATCTGTTGCGGCCAACCCCTGTTCGATGCCGCGACGAAGTACGATTCAGGCACCGGCTGGCCGAGTTTTTACGAGCCGGTCTCCGATGAGGCCGTTGCGACGGAGACGGACCGCAGCCTCTTCTTCATGCCGCGCACAGAAGTGTTGTGCAGCCGTTGCGATGCCCATCTGGGTCACGTCTTCCCGGATGGCCCCCAGCCGACGGGGCAACGCTTCTGCATGAACTCCGCGGCCCTGGTACTCGACGAGAGCCAGTCAGCAGAAGAGAGCGACGCCGCCGAGTAAGCCGCGCCGCTCCAGACCCATCGACCCTCAACTGTCGAGGTCGAGGCGCTCCTTGATGTAGGCCTCAACGACATCGACCTGGTCACGCTTGAAGCAAGCACTCCACCAATAGAAGTGCGGCTCAGGTTCGTCCTTGCACAACACGCCGTCGTCGTTCGGCGCTTGGATCTGGATCATCCGAACACCCGGATGGTCGCGTAGAAACAGCGCCTGCGCCGGCGGCGTGATGATGTCGCCATCATAGACATAGACCAGCGCCTGCATGTCGTCGGCGGTGGCCAGACGACTGCGCCACTTGTCGTACTCCAAGTCGAGCCAGTTTGCGGACTCGCCTTCGGCTTCCAGGTACGCAAAGCCGTAGCCCGGTGCGCTGACGACCGCGGCGTTGAACTTCTCCTGCGCCCGCTCGGCGGTCAGCAACGCCGCGCTGGCCCCGCCGGAATGGCCGAAGACGAAGATATGTTCGCGCGGCACACCGAGAGCAGCCAGGCGGTCAAGCAACGCCTCGTTCTCTTCCGAACGCTGGCGGCCCAGGACAAAGCGTTTCTCGGTCACCTGGGTGCATAGATAGAACACGGTGACATCGCGGCCGTCGATGCCGTACTCGCCCCAACGACGGACGAAGCTCGGTATGGTGCCGGGATAGCAGTCTTCGTAGCCGGCACCCCAATAGGTGCCGTGATTGTAGATGATGAAGATTGTCTCGGCGGGATCCTCGACCGCTTGATCGAAGCCCTGATCGAACAAGCCGACGCTCTCCGTGCCGTCATCGCCGGCATAAAACTGGCCGATTGGTGGTGTTTCGCTCGGCGAGGACTGGCAGGCCGCCAATGCCCCGGCGGCGGTTACGATAATGGCCCCTAGCAGGCTTCTTTTGATCATTTTCTTCTCTATCGCCATGAGTTTGATGTGAGCTGAACTCACAATAGTCACTACCACCATGTCCGGCACGCCGGTCGAGGTCAATTACACATTGGTGTCAGTGTGATAGCCGTCCCTCGCCCTAACTCACGATTGACCTGGCCGCCAGCTAGCGCCCGCCGTTCACATCATAGGTCATGCCGGTACAGAACGACGCCTCATCCGACAGCAAAAACAGCGCCATGGCGGCGACTTCGTTGGGTTCACCAATGCGCTGCATCGGCGAATTCGTGCGGGCGAGTTCCTCGACCTGTTCCAGGCCAAATGCGTTGCCGGAGAAGATATCCGTTCGGATGACGCCGGGCCGGACACAGGTGACACGGATGCCATCGGGACCGACTTCCTTGGCCAGGCCAAGCGTAAACGAATCGACCGCCCCCTTGGTCGCCGTATAGATGACATCACCCGGCAGGCCGCCGGTGCGCGCCGAGATCGACCCGATATTGACGATCGAACCGCCCGAGCCGCCTCTCGATGTCGCCATGCGCCGGACGGCTTCGCGGCAACTGGCCATCAGGCCCAGGATGTTGACGTCGAAAACCTTCAGGTAGTTCTCCCACGTCGTCTCCGCGAAGTCGGCCTCGTGATCGATGCCCGCGTTATTGCACACACCGTCCAAGCCGCCCCACTTGTCGTCGACCGCCTTGTACATGGCAACCAGCTCATCCTCGACACCCATGCTGGCCCTGAACGTGAAGGCCTCGCCGCCGTTGGCCTCGACGGCGGCCGCGACCTCTTCGGCCTTGTCGGGCGAACTGTTGTAGTTGACGCACACGCGCCAACCCCGCCGCCCGGCCCCCATTGCAATCGCGGCGCCGATACCGCGGCTGGCGCCGGTCACGATGATGGTCTTGGACATGGTCTCCTCCCCTTCCACAGCTCTATGACATCCGGTGTTCCGGACCCATCGGCTCCAGCCGCACGCCTTCGCGCAAGTGTTTGTAGGGCAGACCGACCAAGCGGCAGGGGTGGGCACCAGGCGCCTCGACCGTCAGGGTTTCGGCGGCGATTGGGTCATAGTCGGCGCGGTAGTGGACGGTGCTCTTCACCACCAGGATCTGCTGCTCGGTCGGCTCGACGCCGATATGGCGGAAACACGCCTGATCGAGATTCTGGAACCGGTTCGACGATACGACGACGCTGACATCGCAGTCCGCGCCGTCGACCTTCAGGAGCGCCATCGGACCCAGATTGGTCGTCACGCCGCGATACATCTCGCCGGTGCATTCGAAGACACCGTCGCCCAGCCGCTCGACGCGGAAGTCACCGTTGAATGGCGCCTGACCGTCCTGGCCGGACTTGCCACCCAGATCGACGCTCAGCACGGCACCTTCACCGGCCTGGTGCGCCATCATGGCGACCTCGGGATCGTTCAGAAGCGCGACCGAGGCCTTCCGCGCGCCGTTACGCACCAGAGCTTCAAGCACGCCGACCGTGTCCGACGTGCCGCCGGCGCCCGGATTATCTTGGGCATCGGCCAACACAACCGGCCCTGATCCATGACCCATGGCGCGCTGGACCGCCTCATCCGGCGACAACAGCGCATTGTCGAAGTCGGGTTCTGCATCGATGAACGCGCCGATAACGCGATCGGCGACCGCCGCCGCGCGTTCGGGATCGGGGTCATAGGCAACGACCGCCGGACCGCAATCGTGGATATCCGTAGGCGGAAACGCGAGCGCGAGATCGACATTGGCGACACCGTCGAGTTCTTCCGCCATCACCATGTCATAAAGCGTGCGGTTCGGTGGCGCATCCGTCCATTGCGCCGTCAACGGAACCAGAAACGGCGACTTGCGGAACGCCTTCGCCATGGTTTCGCCGGCCAGAATGCGCTGCAGCTGGCGGTAGACGCGCGCCGCCGTCACATCCATGTCGATATGCGGATAGGTGCGAAAGATCGTCATCACCGAGGACATCTGGACCATGCGTTCGGTGACATTGGCGTGCAGGTCCAGACTGTTGACGACGGGAATGTCAAAACCGACGACATCGCGCACGCGCGCCAGGGTTTCGCCCTCGCCGTCCTCATGGTGTTCGACTGCCATTGCGCCGTGCAGGTCCAGATAGACCGCGTCAAACGGGCCCTTGGCCGCCAGGTCCTCGCACAGCATGCCGGTAATCGTCTCGAACGCCTCTTCGGTCACATAGGAGGATGGCTCGGCCGAAGACCAGGCCAGTGGGACGAGATCGTGGCCGTCTTCGCGCGCCGCCTGGATGAAACCCTCGATTGGAATGTTGATGCCGGCGACTGCATCAAACATCGCCTCGCCACGGGTGAGACCGGGCCAGCCATCGTGTTTCTCGAACTCGTCGAGTGTCGCCAGGGTTGGCGAGAACGTGTTGGTTTCGTGCTGAAAGCCGCCGACGGCGATACGAGCCATGATTAATCCTTCTCCTGCAACTGCCACCCTTTGAGCAGCGGCGATCGTGTCACCACACCCGGCCGGCGTCCATCATGTCAGGGGTTCCCGATTGGCGCCGCGTTGGATGCGTTGGCGCATGCCCTCCTCGGCGGCGCGATCTCTCTCGGCGCCCGCCATCTGCGCCATACGGCCGCTGCGGAAGCGCGTGAACCGGGGCGCCGGTTCACCCTCTTTTCCAACGCCGCGTATGCGGGCCGGGTTTTCGATCTTGCGTGTCACGTGATCGGCGTGTTGCGCATCGAGGTCGCCGACCGTGAACGGTTCGACCGCAATCGCGCCATCGGCGATGGCCGCGGCGACCAGATCCTCACCCGCCTTGGTGCGCGCGATGAAGAGGTTGGCACCGGGCGCCTCGTCGTGGATCGGCTTATCGTCGACCATGATCCACGAGTCCGGGCAACTGACATCGGCCAGTTCGCCGATGGCGTCGGGGCAGATCTTGCAGCGGAACTGGATGTCATAGGTCCACGGCACGTCGTCGCTGTACCAGACCTTGTCATAGGTCAGGTCATAGGACGCGCCGTCCATCGTTTCGACATGGGTCGGACCGGGCCAACCGTTGCCGCGCCAGCGGAAGATCTCGACGTCATCGTCGTCGAGGCCATGGTAGCGCACGATCTTACTGGCGGTATGGCGCGTCGGCACGCCGCCGCAGAAGATGGTGATGAGGTAAGGGATCTGCCTTTCGACCCGCGGATCGACCGTGGCCAGGTTGCGGATCGCCGCGCAATCGCAGGGTTTGGCCAACACGGCAAAGGTAAGGCCATCGTCCAGAAGCCGCATGACGTGGCGCAGCGGCGCGGCGGGGCCATAGCGCGACTGCGCGCCAGAGCGCACCTCGTCCGGTGTTCGGCTGACCAGAGCGTCGGTCTCCATCGGGTTCGTCGCCGACGCGCGCACATGAACGACCGCGTCCACCAACTCTTTCTCCAGCATGTAACAGCCGAGCGCGGTCATGGCGCCGCCCGCGGCGGAGCGAAAGCGCAGCTCCTCGTCCGTCGACCAACCGCGCGTCATCGTGCGGATGGGGCCCCAGACATCGTGCATGACGCCGTGCTCACCCGCGTTGGCCGGATCGGGACCGTTGATCAGAATGCCGGGACAAACCGCCTTGATCATCTCCATGGTGTCGTCGGTGAATGCCTGCTTCACCTGCGGCCGCATCTGCCCATAAGACGTGATCGCCATCTCGACCTTGTCAGCGCCCGCGATGCTTTCACAAAGACCGCAGCCGATGCACAGACCGTGGGTGACGATGGTCTGAAGACTGTCGACGGACGTCATGGTCGCGCTCACGCCATCGGCCGGCTGGCAGGCGCGGAGGCGTCGAAACCAGTAAAGGGTTTGGAATCAAGGAAACGCGACAGCACGTTGCGCATGACGGTCGCGACGTTGTTGTCGAAACCGTTGATCGGCAGGCTGCCCGCCCACGCAATTGAACCGGTCGAGAAGACGGCGCCGCCGCCGTCCAGTTCGAAGAAGGTCATGTCGGCGTGGACCTTGGGATGGTTGGGGCCGATGACCGGCTGGTTCGAGGTCAGTTCCTCGATCACCACCAGCATGCCTTCGCTGTGACCGGCAGACGAGGCCAGCACCAGGGTGTGCGGCGGCGACCCCAATGCGTAGTCGCAGCGATCGAGCTCCAAGCCGGCCGCGCCGCCGCCGACGAGACCGAAATCGCCGATCTTCTCGTCTTCGGCCAGGCCCTCGAAGATAAAGGCGGCGCGCGTGTCGTAGCTTCCCGGTCGGCGCTCGTACCAGGACGACCAGTCGAAACCCTGGGCGGTGAATCCGATGCCGGTCAGCTGCTGAGGCGTACGCCCGGAGCGACGCCACAGGCCGCCGTATTCGCCGGTGAAGCTCATAAAGGATTCGCCGACCTCGCTGACCCAGGACCTGGTGCCGCCTTCGGTCTTGCGGCATTCGATGACGCCGGGTTTTTTCGGGTGATAGGCAATGCGCCAATAGAATCCGTTGGCGCCCGTATAGATCAGCCTGCCACCAGCCTTGGTAAAAGCGGCAAGGGCGTCGAGCATCTCGGTCGTGTGGTATTCGGGGTGGGTGCCGGTGATGACGACGCGGTAGCGCGACAAGAGCTCGAAGCCCTCGGCATGAAGGTCTTCGTCGCTGATGACGTCATAGGCTTGGCCGTCATGTTCAAGCCATGAGGTGATGTGGGTGTCGGCGGCGAGCCCCCAGACACGAACCTTCGGGCGCATGTTGAGGATTGGCCTGAGCCTCGACGACACGCTGACGCCGCTACCGTCGGAATGGGTGTCATAGGTCGAAAGGCCGTATTCCGAGTGTTCCTGCAGGAAGCAGTCGGCGGTGGTCATGACGGTCGCGCGGAACTGCTTCATCTCAACCGTGTCGTTGCGGAAGTGCCGGCCGGAGTTCGCGTAGGCCACGTAGGTGCCGGTCGGATAGAGAAAGCAGACTTCCGCCGTCGCCGTGCCCTTGGGCGGGCGCACGCAGAACGGCATGAACTCCTCATGCTCACCGGTCGTTATGTGTGCGGCGTAGATGCCGCTTCGCGTGCCCACCGGCACGGTCCAGGCGAAACTCTCCCGCCAATCGGAATCATAGACGTCGTCGTCGTGGAAGTGGATCGCGCCATACTCTTCGGGCGCATGGCGCCAGCACATCTCGCGGCCCGTCCATCCAGCGCCGCGCATGCCACGCTGGGGCAGATGGACGGTCTCGCCGTGGTGGCCGTTACCGGATACATCCGTCAGCCGTTCGCTACTGATATCTAGGGAAAAATCCCAAGAAGCGACAACGCCATTGGACGAGTCTTCGTCATCCTGCGCCAGTTCTTCCACATCCAAGGCCAGGGTTGACACACATGGCTTTTCTACACGACCGTTGAAACACCCGGCTTGGTAGCCGCGACCATCCGGATGAGCGTGCTGCCACGCGGCGATAAGGAATTTTCCATCTCCCGGCACTGGAGCAAGCGCAAGCGGCGCTGTCGTCACGAGCGGTTTGCCGCCGTTGAGCGGTTCTTGGTGGAGCCTCACCGTCTGGCCTTCATCGTCATACACCGCAGCGACCCGGTACCAGGCCCGGCGCGACAACGGTACGCCGGTGCTGACCATGGCGGACTTGTCGCCATCACCGGCGACAAAGCCTAGCGAGCCGTCTTCGGCCAGGATCAGGCTGGCGCCCGTCTGTCCGGTCTCCGACCAGGTTCCGAGCAAGCCTTGCTTGCGGCTGCCTGGTGTTGTCGGCATGACCAGCGCCTGCAAGGTGAAACCGCCCGGCCCCATGAAGTCTGGCGCCGGATCGACGACACCGTGAGAGCCGGCGTGAATGATCTGGTGGTGGCCGGGGTGGCTGCCGTTGCACGGTGCCTTCACAGGCTCGGCATGAAACGGCGCGCCCTTTGGATTGTCGTCCGCACAGATCAGCCTGACGATCCGGGCGTCGTAGGTCTCGTATCCCTCACAGCTTACGTAGAAGACGATACGCCCGCCGGGCGCGACAGAGACGACGTCGCTATAACCGTTCAGCGCGCGGCCCGTCACTTCCACACCTGCCGGGCGACGCGCATGAAGTTGCCACCCAGAATGGCGCGCACATCTCCTTCGGCATATTGGCGCTCCAACAGAATCTCGGTCAGGCGCGGCAGGCAATCGGGCGGCAGGAAACGCACCGGTCGGTCGGGATACTGACGCGCAGGCCAGAAGTCGCGGTTCTTGGCGATGGTTTCGGCAAGCTCGTTGCCGCCATCGTCGTTCTCCTCATCGTCCCAGGCATAGTCCAGGCCAATGCCGACATGGTCCACGCCTACCAGGTTCACGTAGTGATCGATGTGGTCTGCCAGAATTTCCTCGGTCGCCTCACCATCGGTCATGAAGAGATCCAGGCTGACGACGCCGATCACGCCGCCATTGGCCGCGCAGGCCTTGGCCTGATCGTCGGTGATGTTGCGTTCGTGATCGCGTAGCGCCCGCGCGTTGGAGTGAGAGAAGATCGTCGGCGCCGACGACATCTCCATCGCCTCCATGCTGGTCGTGTAGGCGCAATGTGAACAATCGATGACCATGCCGGTCCGGTTCATCTCGGCCACGACCTCGCGACCGAACGCGCTCAGGCCGGTATCCTCGTCGTGACAGCCGCCGCCCGCCTGGTTGTTTTTGTTGTAGGCGAACAGCATTTGGCGCACGCCGAGGTCGTAATAGAACTCAACCATATCAACCGATCCGTCGAGCGCGTTCATGCCCTCCAGGTCGAAGGTGCAGGCCATCTTGCCGGCCTTTCGGGCCGGTTCGATCTCATCGACCGTGCCGACCAGTTCATACGCGTCGCTCGCCCTGATCCATCGCCGGAAAGCGGCCAGCGACTTGACGGTGTCGCGCCAATCCATGCGGTCATAGCCAACATTGATCGAGAGGTAGTTGATGCCCGCATTCTTCCAGATTGCCAGTCTGTTGAGGTCGACCGACGGATCGGGGCCGAAGCCAGCGTGGTCGTCCCAGATCAACGCGTCGTCATAGAGTGCGCGCGCTGCAACCTGGAGTTCGGTCGCCATGGTTCGATCTCCCCGATTTGTGTTGGTTTCAGCTTAGGCCCTGGCGAAACCCATTGTCACGCCAGCGCTCGCCTCATATCGTTTGGCACGGGAAAAGGACGCGCGGCGACCGCGCCGGAAACGAGGGAGAGCACGATGACCGTTATCGACACCTTCAAGCAACTCAGCGGTTCGATCTATCTGGACGGCAGCTTCCGCAAAAGCGCCGCGTCCGACGGCGTGGACGCCATCGATCCCGCCACCGAAGAGGTCAACGGCGAGATCGCCATGGCCAAGGTCGAGGAGGTCGACGAGGCGGTCGCCAATGCGCAGCGGGCCCAGAAACATTGGAACAGCATCAACATGCTGAAGCGCAGCGAGGAGCTTCACGAAGTCGCGCGCCGATTCCGCGAACTCTCGCCCAAGCTTGCCGAGGCCCTGACCCGTGAGATGGGCAAGCCCTATAAAGAGTCCGCCGACGAGGTTGAATGGACAGCGACCGCCTTTGATTACTATGCCGAGGCCGCCCGCCACGAGAACGGCCGCGTGGTCGGCCCGGTCGCCGACGGCCAGATGCATATCGTCACCAAGCATCCGCTCGGTGTTGTCGGCATCATCCTGCCCTTCAACTTCCCCTATGTCCTCTTCGGCTGGGAAGCCGGTGCGGCGCTCGGTGCCGGCAACGCGGTCATCTTGAAGCCGTCGGATCTCACCAGCTTCTCCTCGCTGATGATGATGGAGTGTTTCGACCATCTGCCGAAGGGCCTGGTGCAGTGCATCACCGGCGCGGTCGAGGTTGGCAAACATCTGGTCGGTCACGATGGCATCGACGGCGTCGCCTTCACCGGTTCGATCGGCGCCGGCCAGGCGGTGTCGGAGACGTGCGGCACCACGTTCAAGCGCTGTTTGATCGAGGCCTCCGGCAACGATCCGTTCCTGGTCATGCCGTCGGCCAATCTGGACATGGCGGTCCAGGGTGCGGTGTTCGGCGCTTATCTCAACTGCGGCCAGGTGTGCGCCGCCGCCGAACGGTTCTACGTCCACGACCAGGTGCATGACGCCTTTGTCGACGAAGCCGTCAAGCTGACCAAGAAGCTTCGTATCGGCAACGGCCTCGACAAGATCGACATGGGACCGATGGCGGCACTTCGCGAACGCGACCGCTACGAGGCGATGCTGGCGCGCGCCCAAGACGAAGGCGCCAAGGTCGTCCTGGGCGGCGGCCGGCCCGATGGTTTCAATCGCGGCTTCTTCTGCGAGACGACGATCATGACCGAGTGCACGCCGGACATGGAAATCATGAACAACGAAAGCTTCGGTCCGGTTATGCCAATCTGCCGCGTCGGCAGCTTCGACGAGGCGCTGGAGCACGCCAACAACTCGAAGTACGGCCTGGGCTCGTTCCTCTATACGGCCGACCTGCACGAGACCATGCGCGGCATCGAGGAGTTGGAGGCGGGCATGACCTGGATCAACTGCAGCGCCCTGCTCGACAACGACGCCGGTCCGTTCGGCGGCCGCAAGATGTCAGGCACCGGCCGGCAATTGGGCGCAGAAGGCCTTGACCAGTTCCGTCATTCCAAGCTCTCGATGATCGACCACGAGGACAAGCCGGCGGACTTCTGGTGGTATCCCTACAAGGACGAGGAAGCTTATCCGGGTTGAGAAGAGCTAGACGGCGCGGCTTGACGCGGCGATTGATCTCGCGGCGTCAAGCAGCTGCGCCATCTCCTCATCGTCCCAGTACGGCCCCACGGTCGTTGTGAACCCGTCGGGATCGGTCGTCGCGTTGCCGCGCAAGCCAAGCCGCGCCATGGCGGTGCCGAAGCCCGAGCAATCGCCTAGCGGACTGAAATGGACCATCCCAGCCTCGGCGCACGACAATAGTTGCAGGTCTGTGTCGGCGCGTACCATCCCCGCTAGCCGATCGGTCCA
This sequence comes from Pseudomonadota bacterium, assembly GCA_039028155.1. Classification (NCBI taxonomy): domain Bacteria; kingdom Pseudomonadati; phylum Pseudomonadota; species Pseudomonadota bacterium. The sequence continues at coordinate 19,884 of JBCCIS010000036.1, read as the reverse complement.
ATCTGCCACCGCGGCGGCGCGCTCTGATAGACCCTCCTGGCCAAGCTGCAGAAGCGTCGCCCAAGCCCCGGCCAAGGGTGCCACGCTTCGGGTACCAGCCATGGTGGCGCTGGCATAAGGGCTCCCGTTCCAGCCATCGAACGCGAAGCCGATCACCTCTTCATCCGACCTCTTGCGCAGCAGCAATGACGATATGCCGGTGGGTGCGTAGCCGTACTTATGAAGATCCGCCGAGATCGATCGCACGCCCGGCACGCCAAAGTCGAAATCGGGAAGCTGCCTGCCGATGGCTTTAAGAAACGGCACAAGATAGCCGCCCAAACACGCATCGACGTGACACCACGATCCCGCGCGCTGCGCCGCCTCGGCGACGGGCGCGACCATGTCGCAGACACCGCGCGAGTCACACGGCATCGAGAGGACAACGGCGGCTGTCTGAGGTCCCGTTGCTTCGATCATTGCCTGAACGTCGGCACGGCCTCCATCGCTAACGGCGGTCCGCACGACGGTCAGGCCCAGTACGGCGGCAGCCTTGTCGAGGCAAGGGTGGGCGCTTGCAGCCATCACGACCTCACGCCGCGCGGTCGCATCACGGGCGCCCTTGAGCGCCAGCAGATTGCTTTCCGATCCACTCGCCGCAAACAGGACGGCCGCATCCGGGGGCGCGCTAAAGATCGGACGGACGAAGGCGGCGGTCTCGTTGACCAACTTCCTCGCCAGCGGCGTCGACCAATGCCAATCGCCGGGACTGGCATAGACCTGCCCGACGATCGCACATGCATGACGCCGGACAGCGTCCAAAGGGTGAATAGACGATACGGGAAGGCTGGGCGTTTCATCCGCGGACACCAACGCGTCAATCTCACCAGCCAACGCGTCGCCGTCGACACCACGCGGCGGCAACACGTTTCGACATTTGGGCGTTGGGTTATCTGTCACCGCGCGACACCTGTCATCGGTCGACCGCCGCCATCTCGCGCATCGGCGCGCGCGGACGTTGCAGGGCGCCGACATGACGTTCCGGACCGATATTGGGCGACGCCAAGGGATCGCGGCCCCGGATGAGGTCGGAAGCCTTTTCGCCGATCATGATGGTCGGGCCGTTGGTGTTGCAGGTCGTGATCTGCGGCATGATCGAGGCGTCGGCAACGCGTAGACCGTCAAGACCACGCACCCGGCAGTCGGGATCGACAACGGCCATGGCATCCGTTCCCATGCGGCATGAACCGCAGGGGTGATAGACGGTCAAGGCGGTTTCGCGGATAAAGGCGTCGATGTCGTCGTCGGAGACGACGCTGGCGCCCGGTGCGATTTCGGCGCCCCGATAGGGATCAAAAGCCGGCTGCGCAAAGATCTCGCGAACCAGCCGCACGCCCGCGCGCATTTCAAGCCAGTCATCCTCGTGGCTCATGTAGTTGAAGAAGATCCTGGGCGGCGTGCGCGGATCCGGGCCCGCCAAACGGATCCAACCCCGGCTCTTCGAGCGCATGGGTCCGACATCGGCCTGGAAACCGTGCTGGTCGGCCAGTTGCAATCCGTCATAGGAGATTGCGATCGGAAAGAACTCCAGCTCGATATCGGGATGGGACAAGCCGTCGCGGCTTCTAAGGAAGGCCCCGGCCTCCCACTGGTTGCTCGCCCCGACACCGGACTTCGACAGCATCCAACGCAGCCCGACACCGAGGCGCGCCAATCGGCCGGTCTTGCTGTAAAGGCTGACGGGTTGGGTACAGGCGGATTTGACCACGACCTCCAGATGATCCATCAGCCCGTTGCCGACCCCCGGCAAGTCATGGGCGACGGGCACGCCGACCTCCCGCAGGTGTTCGCCCGGACCGATGCCCGACAGCAACAGGAGTTGGGGCGCGTTGATGGCGCCGCCGGCGATAATCACCTCGCGCCGCGCGTGGTACGTCTCCTCCCGGTCGCCGTGAATCGCGACAACGCCGGTTGCCCGTCCCGCCTCGATAATGATCTTTTTGCCGAGTCGGCGCGTCAGCACTTCCAGGTTCTGCCGCGACCGGGCGGGACGCAGGTAAGCACTGGCCGTGTTCCAGCGCCGCCCCTTATGCACCGTGCGCTCAAAGGCGCCGGCACCTTCGGGAGACAAACCATTGAGATCATCGTCCGCTGGATGTCCGGCTTCGCCGCAGGCTTTCAGGAACGCCTGGAACAGGGGGTTGGTAAGATCCGGGCGGGTGACATGGAGGGGGCCGCCATGCCCGCGGATCGACGGATCACCGTGCGCGGCATTCTCAGCACGCATGAAGTAGGCGAGCACATCGCGGTAGGACCAGCCGGTCGCGCCCAGTTCGGCCCAGGCGTCGTAGTCAAGCGGGTGGCCACGCAGATAGACCATGCCGTTGATCGACGACGAACCGCCCAACACGCGCCCGCGCGGCACGTCGATGCGCCGGTTGTTCAGTTGCGGCTCGGGCTCGGAGAGATAGGACCAATTGAGGTCCTTATCGGCCAGCGGCAGTTGCTGCGCACCCGGCATCTGGACCTTGTAAGTGTCGTCGCCGCCACCTGCCTCCAACAACAGGACGGTCGTGGCGGGGTCTTCGCTCAGACGGTTCGCCAGAACACACCCGGCCGAACCCGCGCCGACGATGATGTAGTCGAATGTGCCGTCCACGGTTCCCCCTTCGTGAGGTCATGATGAACGCGGATGACCACAGGGTCCAGGGGCCGACGCCACTGGATCCCTGACCGAAACCCAATGCCCGTCGCGCTTTGCCGATTCGACCTGCTCCGGTAGCATGGCCCGTCTCCCTGATTGCCCCGCATGCCGGTGAGAAAAGGAAACGGGAACCATGGCCATAGAGAACGTGCGATCGCTCGACCACGCGCTTGAGGGAGACGATCGCGCGTGGGTCTGCGGCGCCATCGCCAAGATCATGGCCGACTACAATCGTTCCTCCGACACCCATCTCATCAAGCTCGACTTGCCCTGTCTCCATAGCGTCGACCTCTATCTGAAAGACGAGTCGACTCACCCGTCGGGCAGCTTGAAACACCGCTTGGCGCGTTCCCTGTTTCTCTACGCGCTCTGTAACGGCATGGTGCGCGCGGACACCCCCGTTATCGAGGCATCATCCGGCAGCACGGCGATTTCGGAGGCTTACTTCGCGCGCCTCTTGGGTTTGCGCTTCATTTGCGTGGTGCCGAAGTCGACCGCCCGGGAGAAGATCGCGACGATCGAGTTCTATGGCGGCGAATGCCAACTGGTCGATCCCAAGGACATCTATGGCGAAGCCCAGGCGCTCGCCGAGAGCCTGGGCGGGCACTACATGGACCAGTTCACCTTCGCCGAGCGCGCGACCGACTGGCGCGGCAACAACAACATCGCCGAGAGCATTTTTTCGCAACTGGCCAAAGAGCGCTTTCCCATACCCGATTGGGTCGTCGTCAGCGCCGGTACAGGCGGCACCTCGGCAACGATCGGCCGTTACCTGCGCTATCGCCCGGAACTCTATGCCCGCAGCCGGCTTTGCGTCGTCGATCCGGAGTTTTCCGTTTTCTACGACAGCTATCGAACCGGCGACTGCAGCCTGACGTCGGACCGCGGATCGCGCATCGAGGGGATCGGGCGGCCAAGGGTCGAGCCGTCGTTTCAGCCGCGCGTGATCGACCGCATGATCAAGATCCCCGACGCCGCCTCGCTCGCCACTATCTGGTGGCTGGAGGACGTGCTGGGCCGCAAGTGCGGCGCATCTACCGGCACCAACCTCTATGGCGCACTGAAGATCGCGGCTGAAATGATGGCGGCGGAAAAGAACGGCAGCATCGTCTCGATGATCTGTGACCCCGGTGAGCGCTACCTGCAGAGCTATTTCAGCGACACCTGGCTGGCCGAACAGGGTATCGACATCGCGCCCTACCGATCACAGCTGGAGGCCTTTGCCGAATCCGGCCGTTTCGAGGCGGCCTAGGACAAGCGCTCAGCCTTTCATGGCCTTTGTCTTGGCCTGCTCGCGCCGCTTCAGCATCACGTAGGTGACCGCCGCGATAACGGTGAAGACCACGAAGATCACGCCGATGGCGTTGACCACCGGCGACAGGCCGAAGCGCATACGCGCGCCGATCTCCGTCACCAGGGTCCATGAGCCGCCGATGGCGAAGAACGTGGTGTTGTAGTTCTCGATCGACTGCAGGAACGCGATCACCGTCGCGGTCGCGATGGTCGGCATCAGGAACGGCAGGGTGATGCGGCGGAAGACCATGAAGGACGAGGCGCCGAGGTCGAACGCCGCCTCGTCCAAAATGCGGTCCTGGCGCTGCAGGCGCGCCATGAAGAGCAGCATGCAGTAAGACGCGATGAAGACCGATTGCGCGACCATGGCGGTGAAGAGCCCGGCCTCGACGCCGAACATGTCGCGCCAGAAGATCATGGTGGAAACGCCCAGCACGATGCCGGGGATCAGGATCGGCGAGACCAGGATCGTGTAAAGCAACGTGCTGGCGCGCGACTCCAGGCGTGTCAGCAGCAGCGCGCCGGACAGGCCGAGCGGTATGGAGATCGCGATGACGCCGAACGCGATCAACAGCGAGTGCCACAGGCCCTGTATGAACCGGGCATCCTGCGGCAGGCCACGCACGGTCAGGTCCCCTTCGGCATTGTAGCTCCCGGTGAACCAGTCGAGGGTGAAGCCGCGCCAGTCGGTAACCGACGGCGTGTCGTTCGAATTGAACGCGGCGAGTACCATGATCAGCAGCGGCACGAAGAGATAAAGGAAGAAGATGATCATGTAGAGGCTGAGGATCGCCTTGCTCCAGTCGACGCCGAGAAGATGGCGTTCGCGCGTCGCGGGAGCGGATTCGGCAAGTGTCGTCATCGCGCGATCTGCCTGATGCCGACCTTGAAGACCGACATCACGATAAGAATGAAGACAAGACAGGCGACCAGCAGCGCCAGGGAATAGGCCGATCCGATGTTCCAATTCCCGGCTTCGAAGAAGTTCCGGTAGATGACCTGGCTGAACCAGTCGGGATGCAGGCCCGGTCCGACGAGACCCGGCACGGCAATCGAGCCGGCCGACAGCATGAACGTCATGATCGAGCCGACGGCGATACCCGGCTTGGCATGCGGCAGGACGACGCGGCGATGGATGCGCCAGGTCGAGGCACCGAGATCCCGAGCCGCCTCGATCTGGTTACGGTCCAGCGTCTCGATGGTGTTGTAGATCGGGAACACCATGAAGAGGATGTAGGCATAGACCATGACGCAGAAGACGGCGCCGTTGGAGGCGACCCAGCGGATTGTCTCGCCCTGGCTGAAATCGAGGATACCAATGGCGTCGAGGCCGGCGTTCAAGATGCCCTGGTTTGCCAGGATCATGGTCCAGGCAAAGATGCGCAGGAGCTCGTTGATCGCATAAGGGATGATCAGGCCCAGCATCAGAAGCGCCGCGCGCTCCCGGTTGGTCGTCTGGGCGACCGTGTAGGCGATGGGATAGCAGACCACGAAACAGATCAGCGTGACACAGAAGGAATAGAACAACGTCATGACGAAGATCTTGAAGTGGATCGCGTTCATGGTCGTGAAGTTGCGCACGGAGTAGCCGGCCGCGGCCTCCTGCTCGGCCTTCAACCGCTGTTCCTCGGCCTCCATCTCGACAAGCTGCGCCTCAAGTTCGACGGCCTCGGCTTCGAGCCTTGCGATCTGCTCGGCAATGCTGTCGCCACCACCCGACAGGCTCGGCGTGGTGACAACGGTGTCGGCGGCGCCGGTGTTGTCCTCGCCGATCTTGGCGCCCGGCGTGAAAACTCCGGTCCCCTCCCCGCCCTCGGCTGCCTGTTTTTCGAGTTCCTGGATATCGTAGCGGATGGTGAACAGGCGCTGGGTAACGCGGTCGACATCGACTTGCGCCTGGATCGCCGCGCCGCCGCGCGGTTCGTAAATGAACGCGCGCTCGATCATGTTGAGCTGCGGCAGCACGATCAGTGCGACGATCCAAAGCGCGACCATGCCGACGAACATGCCGCCCATGACAGGACCGTAGCTGCGGAACAGGCTACTCACGCGCCAGTTCTCCGGCGGCGAGCACCAGAGCATCTTCAGTCTGGAAACCGATCGTTTGCTCACCATCCAGGGACCGCCAGACCTCGCCTGAGTTGGTGAGGTGCATGACGAGCTCCTGGTCTTCGGACGTGCGCATGAAGACGTTGACGAAGGGGCCTTCCAGATCCCGCCGCTCGATATGCGCGGAAACCGTGTTGAGCGCCCCTGCTTGGCCGTTTGCCAGCCCCATGCGCTCCGGACGGACGAAGACGAGCGCCTCGTCACCATCATTGAGCGTGCCTCTGGGCAGGCCCGTGAACGTGCCGCTTGAGGTGTCGACCCTCGCAACACCGTTGGCGATGCCGGCAACACGTCCGCGGAATACGTTCTGTTCACCGACGAAAGTCGCGACGAACGGCGTCGCCGGATGGTCGTAGATCTCCTCGGTCTCCGCGACTTGTTCGATACGTCCGCGGTTCATCACCGCGATCCGGTCGGACATGGTCAGCGCCTCGCCCTGATCGTGCGTGATGTAGATGAAGGTAATGTCCGTCTTGCGCTGAATATCCTTAAGCTCAGCACGCATGTGCTGGCGCAGCTTCAGGTCGAGCGCCGACAGAGGCTCATCGAGCAGAAGAACCGATGGCTCGACCGCCAACGCCCTTGCCACCGCGACGCGCTGACGTTGGCCGCCGGAAAGCTCCGTCGGCTTTTTGTCGGCATGCCCCTGAAGCGCGACCAGGTCGAGCAATTCCTCCGCCCGCCGGCGACGGGTTTTCTTGTCGATGCCGCGCGCCTCCAGACCGAAGGCGACATTTTCCCAAACCGACATCAGCGGGAACAGCGCGAGGTTCTGAAAAATAAGGGCCGTGGGCCGCCGATTGGGCCCAAGCGACGTCATGTCCGTGCCGCCGATCAGGACCTGCCCGGTCGTCGGCTTCAGAAAGCCCGACACCATGCGCAGGATCGTCGTCTTGCCGCATCCCGACGGGCCCAGAATGGAGAAGAACTCGCCCGCCCGTACGGTCAAGTCGGTCGGCTGCACCGCCACGAAGTCGCCGAACGACATGGAGACGCCCGCAAGTTCGACATCGTTGCCGCTTAATCCGTCGCTCACCGCCAATCCCCCTTAACCGCGACTCCTGACGATGCTCCGGCCGGGCCGGTTCGGCCGGACGGCAAAGCGCCGCCCGGCCGGGAATCACCGATCAAAAACCAAATCAGGCGTTGGTGATTTCATCGACATAGACCTGCCGCAAGGGTGCGAACCACGGCGTGTCCTGCTGCCACCACCACAGATTGCCCAGTGCTTCGGTCGTGTAGATCTCGTTGAACGTCTTGGCGTACTGCTCGCCGGCATTTTGAGCACCTTCGACGGCCGCCGAGTTGTAGCCGGTGTTCTCAACGAACATGCCCGCCATCGGACCGTCATACATGGCATTCAGGAAGGCATAACCCTGATCGACGTTCTCAGCACCCGACGGCATGGCGATCGAGTCCATCCATGTGATGCCGCCTTCGACCGGCATGCGGTACTTCCACTTGGGATCGACATCCCAACCCAGCTTGATGCCGGTGGTATCCCAGGTCTGGCCGATCTCACAGCCGGCCTGGGTGAAGGCGTTGGTCGCCTCGGTGGCGTTGTTCCAGAAGGCGCCGACGTTCTGCTTGTGCTCGATGACGAACTTGGCGACGGCGTCCCACACGCGCTTGGCGTCGTCCTCGGTCTTGTAGACATCAAGCATGCGGTCTGACGGCACCTCGCCGATGGCGTCAAGGTAGAGGCCGGTGCCCATGATGACCGACTTCTGGCGGAACGCGACCTTGCCGTCCATGCCGGAGCCCCAAAGCGAGCCGAACGACACCTCGTCGTCGGCCAGCGGGTAGACTTCCGAGTTGAATGTCACCGCCTCGGTGCCCCAGTCGAAGGGCAATGCCAAGCGCTTACCGCGCTGCACGCCGCCGAGCTGGATGGAGTCGCGCACCATCGACGGGATGATGTTGTCCATATTGACCTTGGACTCGTCCAGTTCCATCAAAACGAAGTCGTCGCCGACCTTGTAGTTCGGCACGTTCGTCACCGACGGGAAAATGACGTCGAAGCCGGTACCGCCGGCGGCCTTCAGCTTCTGCTCGGCCTCGTCGTTGGAACCGTATGTCGAAAGGTTGACGGTGATGCCGGTGTCAGCCTCGAACTTGTCGATCATGTTCTGCTGGACGTAGTCGCCCCAGGCAAAAACGTTGACCTGGCCGGATGAGGATAGGGCATCTTTGGACCGCAGGACGGCCAGCGTCGCCACGCCGACAGCCGCGGCCGCTGTCGTCTTGAGCAACGAACGACGCGAGAAGTTAGTCATTTGGTTGACCTCCCTAGAATCTGAGAATGCAGGAGGGGTAGTGACCCCCCGCAACACTATAGTGACGAATAAATGAACATCATATGACGCACCTCAGCCCCGCGCTAACCGGCGAAAAACTGCGCTTTCGCCTGTGGACAGCCATCGCCAGGGCGCGGGATTCCAGGGCCGGTGCGTCGGCGACTCGTGCGCCGTTCTCAAGCCGCCAAATTTCCGATAAGACGGTGGTGCAAGCCTCATTCCTGACCGAGCATGCCCTCGATGAAGGTCATCTTCCGATGCCCGCCTGAACTGAAAGGCCTGATCCCCGAGCCGATCCCTGCCCGGCGCGGTCTGCCCGACTGGCTGAAGGCGATGCCGACCAAGGTCGACAGCGCCGATCTGGGCTTCGAGGTCGAGACGGTCAAGCAGTGTCCGCCCTTTGTCGATGCCATGTCGGCAGGTTTTTTGATACCGCTTGCCGCCGACATCCAGGTCAAGGACGGCACGTTCTCCTGGGACTGGGATCCGCCGGCGACCACGCTGACCGGCTACACGCGAGCACCGATGGCGGTCCACGTCGCCGACCAACTCGTTGAGACGCCGTTCTTCGAGGCCGATACCTACGCGGTCAAGTTCATCAACTACTGGACCGTCGAACTGCCGAACGGTTTCGGCCTGTTGTGCACACATCCCGTCAACCGCGCCGATCTGCCGTTCCGCGCGGTGACCGGCTTCGTTCACGCCGACAACTATCACAACTTCGTTCACTTCCCCGCGCAATGGGTCGACCGGGACTTCAATGGCGTGTTGAAGCGCGGCACCCCGGTCGCACAGTGCATGCCGGTTCCTTTGGAAAACCTCGATCTTGTCTTCGAAACATTGGAGGGCGAGGCCGCGGACCGTTTCAACGAGACCAAGACAGCCGTCAGGGCTGGCGCAGGCGCCTATCGCAAACACCACCGCCAGAGACGGTCGGGCGGCTAACGCTTTTTTCGTTCGAACGACATCACCAGCCCGCTCCTCCTCCTGGCCACCCCAAGGATCCTGACCTGGTTGGCCGGGAGGGGGAGCGGAGCGGCAAAGCTTCCGTCAAAACGAGAATGCGCTAAGCCATACCCAGACGGCGGCGCAAGTCGGTCGGTTTCAGGCAAACCATGCCGGACGAGCCGGATGTCAGGTTCTTCAGCACAATCCGATAGGCATCGGGCGCCATGGCAAGCAAGTCGCGGTAGACCTCGATCGCCTCGTCGACGCGCCCGACCTCCTGCAAACAAAGTCCCAGGCCGAAATAGAGATCGGGGTTCTGCGCCAGGGCGTCACGACAGGCCTCGTAGTGCGCGAGCGCGTCATCAAAACGATGGAGGCGCTGGCACGCCATCGCCGCGTTGAAGCGGGCGCCCGGATGTTGGGGATCTGTTTCAAGCGCCTTTTCGAAACAACCCAACGCGTCGTCGTCACCCTTCAATTCAGCCACGAGTACGCCAAGCTCGAGCCAGGCGCGTGGATAAGCGGGCGCCACGTCCACGGCGCGGCGCAACAACGCCTCGGCCTCCTCCGCCTCGCCGTTGCGCTTCACCAGAAGCGCCAGATTAAGCAGCGCCTGCGGGTTGGCCGGCGCTGCACCGGCGGCACGGCGCAGGACGGGTTCGGCTTCGTCCGCCTGACCGTGCTCCGCCAGCGCGATGCCATAGTTGGCGGCGATCCCGGCATGGTCTGGCATAGCGTCGAAGGCCCGCTTGAGCGGACCCAGCGCGCGTTCCGCATCGCCAGCCTGAAGGAAAAGCGCGCCCTGCATATGCAGGGCCTCGGCATTGTTCGGTTCCACAGCGAGAACGCGGCCGATCAGATCATCCGCTTCCTGGAGCCGCCCGGCGCGCGCCGCCCCGAGCGCCGCCATCAAAAGAGCGCGCGCGCCACCGTTCGGCTGTTGTCCCATCCCCACCATCCTAGCGGTCGCCATCGCTCAGGCAGAATGTGCCAACCATCGACTTGCGCGCATAGCCACCCACGGCCAAGTGTTCGATTTGACCATCGACGGCCACGACTTCCGACCGGATCTCGCTCGGGCGGCCGCACTCGTAGCCCTGCTCCGACAAAACGACGGTGGTTTCGCCATCAATCAACCCTATCAGACCATGACGCACCATGTAGGCCGTCAAGGCGCCGTTGGTCGTGCCGGCGCCAGGCGATTCCGGTGTGCCGACCGCGGGGCAGAAATCTCGACAGTGCACCTTACTGTGCCCATGGTGGACCTCGCGGGTAAAGACCGTCACCGTATGGGCGCCGTTGGCGCGCGACAACGCCGCGATGGCGTTGAAGTCAGGCGCCATCGCCTGCATCGTCGCCAGTGAGCAGATGGGTACTTGAAGGTGCACGAAGTCGCCAACGGCTTTTTCCATGGGAAGCGTGTTATCGATTTCCGATGACTCGATGCCGAGCGCTCTGGACAGCGCCTCCCGATCAGGTGTCGCCGGCTCGAAACGCGACGGCGTCAGGGTCAGCATCACGAGCGTTTCGCCGCCGACATCGCGGATACCGACAACAGCGTCGCCGCCAGAGGTCCGCAACGTGACGCCGGCGTTGCCGCGATCGGCGGCAAGTCTGCCGGTCTCCCGCAAGTGACTCACAAGGCCGACCGTACCGTGACCACACATACCGTACTCGGTCTGTGTCGAGAAAAAGCGTACATCGACCAAACTTCCTTCCACACGTTGCAAAAAGGCGGTGGCCGGCGCGCCGATCTCACGGGCAATGCTCTGCATGGTCGTCGCGGTCAACTCGGCGGTGGATTCAATAATGCCCGCTGCGGCACCGCCAAACGGGCCGGCCGAAAAGGCGTGATAGAGTGCAAAGGGCAAATCCTGCGGCATGGCGTTCCGATACGATCACCGCGACCACCCGGTCAGGCCGCGACACGACCGAAATCCTAAGGGCCAGCAGGCACGAATGCCAACGGTCCCGTGAACCGATTGCCGCCTGCCAGCGTAGGCAGTCAAACCACATGGGAAGGGAACACGAAATGTTGCGTGCTGCGATTGTCGGTCTGGGAAGCTGGGGACAGGTCCTGGTCGATGCGGTTCAGGAGAACGGCAACCCAAAAGGCGACCTCATCCGCTTCGATCGCGCGGTCACGCGCACCCCGTCGCGAGCCCAGAATTTTGCCGACAAGCAGGGTATGACCTTGAGCGACAACCTCGGCGATGCTCTGGGCGACGATATCGACGCCGTGGTCCTGGCCTCGATCAACAGCGTGCATGTCGACCAGATCGTCGCCGCCGCGGACGCGGGTAAGCCGGTCTTTGTCGAAAAGCCGCTGGCCTTCACACTGGCCGAAGCGCGACGCGCGGAAGAGGCCTGCACCAAGGCGGGTGTCACCCTGGCGCTGGGTCACAATCGCCGCTTCCTGACCGCGACCAACACCATAAAGCGGCTGTTGGATGAGGACGTCATCGGCAGGATTGTCCATGTCGAAGGCAACTACTCAGGCGGTTACGGACTAGAGTGCGAACCTGGCGAATACTGGGTCATGCGCGCCGAACATCCCATCGGCGGCATGACGACCATGGGCGTCCACATTCTGGATATGCTGATCAACCTGATCGACCGGGTTGACACCGTGCGCGCGTTAAGCCGGCGCCAGATCGTGACCACCGAGGCCGACGACACGACCAACGTGCTCCTGACCTTCGAGAACGGCGCCTCCGGCACGTTGTCGACGCTGACCATCACGCCGCGCCATTGGCGCATTATCCTGTTCGGCACCCACGGACAGTTGGAGATGGACGGCTATCGCCATGTCACGATCACGCGCGCCGGCGGCGAGCGGGAGGTGCTGGACTTTTCCGATGAAGACATGGAGCGCGCCGAACTCGAAGCCTTCGCGCTCGCAGCGACCGGCAAGGCGGCATTCCCGTTGCCGGTCGATCAGGCAATTCACAACGCCGCCGTGTTTGAGGCCGTGGTGAAGTCGGCCGGCCAAGACGGCGCAGTCCAGCCGGTACCAGGACGCTAAACCCCAGTGACGGTGCTCTTGGTCCTCAGACACGACCAAGCGTAAACTGGCGCTATGGTCGCGCGGAAACTCAAGACGCTCCTGCCGCAGGTCAAAGCCGCGACCGGTCGGGACCACGACCTCGACCTGGCCATCGCCCACGCCGTCGCCCACATCACCCGTGACGAGGCAGCGCCGGCGTATACGGCCTCGGTCGATGCCTGCATTGCGTTGATTGAGCACACCCTGCCCGGCTGGCACTGGCATGTGGGCTATGGTCCGGACGGTGTCTTTCCCTATGCCTCCGTCCGCAAGGGCAGATCACAGTTCGAGGCCCAGGCAGCGACCGTGCCGCTGGCCTTGTTGACCGCCCTGCTCGAAGCCCATCTGTCAGCCGCGAACGGGGAATAGATCGTGCGGCAGCGAACGCACGGTCACGCGATAGCTGCTTCAATCCAAGCAACGACCTTTTCCGCGACGTCATCCGCGTTCAAATCCGCCATCGGCACATGGGAGTTTCCTCGAACGCCAACTGCCGGCAGATCGAGCAACTGAACGTCTCCGCCCATCGCTTCCAACTTGTCGGCATAGGCATCGACCGACTCCCGATACGACACCCACGCGGGCGCCTTGTCGATGTTGTCGCACCAGACGATCAGGTGCGGAACCTCGCTTGCGTCGCCAGTGTCGGGTGGGGCTGAGGCCGGTTCGATCACGACAACACCGCGAAAGAACTCGGGATGCCGGGCCGCCGCTTCCAGGGCAAGATTGCCGCCCTGACTGTGGGCGACCAACCAAACGGGCCCGGTCCGTCGGAGTGCATCATAGTAGGCGGTGAGCGTTTCCTGGCCATGGTCGGTCCACCTGGGGACGAACTGCGCACCGAAGGTGTCAAAGCTGTCGAGCGGGAAAAGGCTGCCAGGAAACGGCTTTCGATGCGCCGGGTCTGTCGCATAACACTGGCGCTCACCGATGCGAAACATCTCCCAGGCCTCGTTCAGTGTGCGGTGAATGGGCGATGTCGCGTAGATATCAGGATAGGGCGACCAGCTTGCGCGACCGCGTTCCATGGCGTCGCAGACATACGTATCGAAACCCGCATTCAGAAAGTGACTTTGCCAGCCCGGGCGGCCATCCGGTGTCGTTTCCCACATTGCGCCGGTCATGGCGCCGCCGTGCCAGAACATCACCGGCGCCTCGAAGCGCGGCGCGACCTGCTGGACGAACTGAACGTAGGTTTGGCCGGTCACATAGTCGCCGTTGAGATCGACCTCACGTTTCGGACCGTGGCGGGCAACCTGGATGTGACTTTTGGGTTGACCGGACAGAGTCGCGATCTCACCACCGGCAAAAAAACTGCCTATCGCGCGGACATGAACGCCAGTCTGTGCTGTACCGTCCGTCATCTCAGCCAGGTCCGTCCGTGTCGAGCGCGTGCAGGAACGACTGATCGATATCGAACGCCCGGATGTGGAGACCACACCCCAGCGCGCCGTGCAAAACGCTGGCCACCTGGTTCATGGCCTCAGCGACCACCGCGCGCGTGCGATGTGGTTTCGCCCGATACTGCAGGGCAACGTGAACGCGTTTGGGTGAAGCGTGCCGCGCCACAACCAACACCACCTGGCATTTCGCGGGATCGGCGACCAGCACGTCGCGCATCACTGCCTCCAACCCTTCCTGGATGGCGGCGCAATGCGCACGCACGGCGTCATCCAGGCTTTCATCATAGTAGATCGTCAATACCGGCATAGGCGGCCCTTATCTGTGACGACGCTCAGAGCAGATCTTCCCTAGCGCGGAAACTCAACCTCGAAGGTCTCTTGTGTGACGTCCTCCGGCAAGACCTCGCGCACGCTGGCGTCGAGCTCGATCGGCCACGTGTTCACCATGTTGCCCAGAATTACATACATGCCGTGGACCGCCATGACATCCATGATTTGGCGCACCGTATAGTGTTCGCTGAGACGCGCCTTGAGATCCTCCGACAAGCCGCGCTCGGTTATCAGCGCGTCGACCGTTTCCAGCAACAGCGCCTCATCGGGCGGCCACGCCGGGTCGGCCGGCCCCTGCTTCACCCGTTCGATTTCAGCGCGCGTCAGGCCGCATGCCATGGCGCGTGCGACATGGGCGCCCCATTCGTACCAGGCACGCAGGTGAATGGCGGTTCGCAGAATGACCAGCTCGCCCTTGCGCCGGCCGAGATCACCGCCATCGACACCATAATTGCGGAAGCTCCACCAGGCCTGCAGCAATGCCGGATGATGGGCCATCAGGCGATGCACGTTGATTGGCGCACCTCCCATGTCGTCGATGATAGAGGAGAGTGCGGCATCCCAGTCGTCAAGCGGCAGCGGGTCGACGGGCGCGTTGTCTGGCATGGCACCATGTTCCGGAGGCTGTCTGTGTCTGGATCAACCATACTGGCGCGTGGCAGTGATGCCACCCTCTACGACTAGGAATAATCGGCGTTACCATCTAACGCTTGGACGTTCACCGGTAACGGTAGCGATGCCCATCGGTCGTGACTCCCGCCAGCCTAGCGCGCCATTGCCGTCGTGCATCGCAGCAATAGAAGAGAGCGGGTTACCTTCGCCGTCGATCTGAAACCCGGGAGAGAGGCTCTGCGGGATCGCGCATTGTCCGCGCTCCAGCGCATGCGCTACGACGGTCTGCGACAAGAGAGTCAAGAGCAATGTGGTGTTGCCACTGCACAAGTTGCGCCCCGTTTCACGTCAGTCCACTTCATCGCCCGCCACCCAACCCTCGGCCAACGGATCAACGTTGAGGCGATCTTCTCAACTGGTCTACCATTGCCAGTGTTTCCGAGGCAGGTCGGCCTCAAGACGTTGGATGGAGTGGCTGACACATGATTGCAGGCACCAAACACATGATCGCAATCCTGATGATCACGTTGACGGCAGGTCCGATCGCCTGGGCCGATGCAACGGACCTGCCAGACGATCTCGCGCCCGAGGCCGTCGATGTCTACAACCGCTGCGTCGAAGAACCAATATGGTTCTATCGCATGGAGCTGGAGGACCCGCCCGCCTACTGCGCGTGTGTCGCGACCAAATTTGATCAACGGCGCAAGGAGATCATCGCATCCGGCGGCACCTATTCAGAAGACTACGCACTCATGCAACCGAAGCTCGAATGCCAGCCGGAGACCACCGACTCTATCTTTGAACGGTAGGTCTGGTGTCTGGATGTCCCGTCAGGCGCAAAGCGCGCGCGGACGCTCGCAGACCATGGCCGATACGAGAGCAACGGCCTAGGCCATGAGGCTGACCAGAGCCCGGTCTGCGGCCAGCGGGGCGGGCCATAGAACGGATGTAAGGGAAATGGTGCCCAGGGGCGGATTCGAACCACCGACACGCGGATTTTCAGTCCGCTGCTCTACCAACTGAGCTACCTGGGCGCCGGATCAAGGCGACGGGTTTTAGGCAAAACCGGCTGGGTTGTCCAGAATCATGGTGGGCGGCTGGCGGTGGGCGGCCGGGTAATTCTCTTAAGACGGCTCGCCCTTGCCGCCATCGCGGCGAAAATTGGCATAGACGACATTGCTTTCGCCCGTCTCCTCAGCCAGCTCTTCAAGGTCGACCAGCGGTTCGCCGTTCTCGTCCAGTAGGCCGCTCAACGGCTCACCGGGGATGACATAGGGTTCGTCGCCGCCCAACCAATGGGCGAGGTCGCGCATCTTGCAGCGTTTTGAGCAGAACGGCTGGAAGTCGGCCTGGCTCGGCTGGCTGCAAATCGGACAAGGTTCCGTCGGCTTGCTGTCGTCCGTCACATCGTTCTCCTCAGCGTTCTTCTAAAGCGGATCATGGTCAGATGGAACCGCTTGACGGTTCCATCTGACCATGTGAATCCGCTTTCCATCGATGAGAAGAGCAGATTCACCTGACTTGACGGAATCGCGGAGCGATTCCACCAAAACAGGATCTGCTCTAAAGCGCCGTGACCAGGAAGGCGTGATCCGCGCGCTCGCTTTCGATCTCGACCTCGAGCCTGCGTCCGATCCACGATGCCACATCCTGGCCACCGCTGCCGCGCTGAAACTCGGCGACCACAGCCGGCGACGCGCGTACCTCAAGCGTACCGGCGCCGTGTGCGGCCGTCCGCCGCAATTCGCGAACCAGTTGGTCGGCGGCGCGCTCGACGGCGCTGCCCAAGGCGCCTGCCAACGGATCGCCGCGCCGTTCGCGGGCCATTTCGATCAGGCCAAACCGCGACGGGCCGACCAGCGCGACCTGGGCGGGATCGTTTGCCACCGCCTGACGCATGGCATCGGCAAGCCGGCCGGCCTTGTCCTCGCCCGTCATGTTGAGAAAATCGATGACGATCAGGCCGCCGATATTGCGCAGCCGGATTTGACGCGCGATGACGGCCGCAGCCTCCAGGTTGACCGCGAGCGGGTCGGCCGTCCGTTCGCCCGCCGACGCCACGTCGACATCGATGGCCGTCAGCGTGCGCACGGGTTCAAACACGACACGCGCGCCGCTCGGCAGGTCGACGGTGGGTGTCAAGGCGCGTTCGACCTGGTCCTCGATATCGGCCATGGCGAACAACGGCGTCACGCCCTGATGGTAGTCCAACCGCTCGGGATCGACACGTTGTCTGAGACGCGCATACTTCGCCGGACAATCGACAATGATGTGGGCCTTGTCCAGACGATCGATCAGCCGCGTCAACCGCTGATCGGAACGCTGAACCAGGGCCGGTGGTTTAAGCCGCGCCGCGGCATGCGTGACCGCGCCGTCGTGATCGGCGAACCGCCGCGTGACCTTAGGTCCCTTTTCCGCCGTCGCCAGTTTCGCTATGGCGACGACGACGGTCTGGCCCTCATGGACCAGGCGGTTGATGTCGGGCGTGGCGCCGTCTTCACGATGCGCGTCGCGCGCCGGTAGAAAACCCGAGACGCCATTGCCAAGATCGACGAACGCCGCCTTCAGACCTGGCACCACACGCGTAACGCGGCAGACGAAGACATCACCCTCGTGGTGCCCCCGGCCGCGCCGGTCGACGTGGTACTCGACCAGCTCGCCATCGGCGAGCAGAGCGATCTGCACCACGCGCGGTGTACTCTCAACCAGCACCGTGTCAATCATCGTGACCCAACCCCACTCCCCTCAGGAGCTGTGCGGTCTCGTAAAGCGGCAGGCCAACCACGTTGGAATAGGAGCCGTTGATAAACGGGACGAAGGCCGCAGCCCGACCCTGAATGGCATAGCCGCCCGCCTTGCCATGCCATTCGCCCGAATCGACATAACTGTCAATCTCCGCGTCACTTAAGCGTTTAAATGTGATGCGCGTGGCCACATAGCGGGTCAGCGGCTGACCATCGGGCCCAACAAGCGCCACGCCGCCGTGCACGACGTGCCGACGACCGGACAGGCGCTTCAGACACGCCCGCGCCTGGTCTTCGGTCTCCGCTTTGGGCAGGATACGCCGGCCGCAGGCGACGACCGTGTCGGCGCCCAGCACAGCGGCACCGGCCTCTTGATCAGCGACAGAACGCGCCTTCGCCAGTGCAAGGCGACAGACAAGGTCGCGCGGCAACTCGTTGGTCAAGGGTGTCTCGTCGATATCGGCGGGAACAACCCGTTCCGGCGCCATCCCGATCTGCTCAAGCAGCATCAGGCGGCGCGGCGAAGCAGAGGCGAGGATCAGAGGCGGCGGCGGGCGCCGGGCCATGGGACGTGCTATTTGAAGCGGAAGACGATCCGACCCTTGGTCAGATCATAGGGTGTCATCTCCACCGTCACCTTGTCGCCCGACAGAACGCGGATGCGGTTCTTACGCATCTTGCCTGACGTGTGCGCCAGGATCTCATGATCGTTGTCCAGTTTGACGCGGAACATCGCGTTGGGCAGCAGTTCGGTGACCGTGCCCGTCATCTCAATTACGTCTTCCTTACCCATGGGCCCTCATCATTGAGAAAAAACCGCGGCGAACATGGGTCCCACATGCTGCGAAATCAAGGCAATTCTGTCTTCTACCCGGCTGGTGCCCTGCTCAGACGTTCGGTGCGGCCTCGACCGGAAAGCGTTCGCGAATGCGCTTATCGAGCAGATCGCGCATGCTGCGATAGGCGTCTAAGCGCACTTCCCGGCTGCCTTCGACCGTTGAGGGATCGAACGTCGTCCAGTACTCGACATCGAGTGAGGCGTATCGCGTCAGCTCCAGCGCCCTGTGCTGCGCCGCCGGCGACAGCGTGACGACCAGGTCGAATGCCTCGCTCTCGTCTTCCAGATCCTCGAAGGTCTTGGGACGGTGCCGGCTCATGTCGATGCCGATCTCGTCCATCGCCGCGACCATGAATGGATCGGCTTCGTCGCTGTGGCGTACACCGACGGAATCGACGAACACCCGGTGACCCAACCGCGACTTCAACAAACCCTCGGCCATGGGTGAGCGGATGGCGTTGTAATTGCAGCAGAACAACACCGCACCGGGCAGCTCGATCATACGCTAGGCCCTGATATGCAGAACACAGACCAGGGTGAACAGGCGCCGGGCGGTCTCCTCGTCGATATCGATCTTGCCTTTGAGGTTATCGCGCAACAGCTCCGCGCCGTCGTTGTGCAACCCGCGCCGACCCATGTCGAGCGCCTCGATGCGCGACGCCGGCGCGTCCTTGATCGCGTCGAAATAGCTTTCGCAGACCGTGAAGTAGTCTTTGACGATGCGCCGGAAGGGGCTCAGCGTCAGCATGACCTCGCCCAGCGGCTCGTCGGCCTCGGTGCTGATCGCGAAAACCAGGGTGCGGGCGTCGCGGATCGAGAGCTCGACATGGTAGGGACCGCTCATATCGCCTACCGGAGCGAAGTAGTTCTGCTCCAGGAGGTCATAGATCGCCACGCCCATCTCGTGCTCGACCTCCGGGCTGCGGCGCACCACCAGCCGGTCGTCGAGCTTGATATCGGTGATGTGATACCGTGCTGTGTCGTCAGACACCGTCATCGGCCAATGGCGCCGGCCCTAGCCGATAACCGGCGTGTGGCGCGGCCTGCGTTTGGTGTTCTGCGGCGTGCCGATGTCGTGCAGCCGGCCCTCGATCGCCGCCGTCTCCAGGCGGATATGACCGCCGCCGTGAAACACCAGCGTGATGACGATGCGCTCGCCCTCGTCGGGGTCGGAGACGATGGTCATCAGCTCCACCATGCCCTCGCCGCCCAGGCCGCCGATATCCCAGGCCTCGGCGCTGTCGACATTCTCGAAG
This sequence comes from Pseudomonadota bacterium, assembly GCA_039028155.1. Lineage (NCBI taxonomy): Bacteria > Pseudomonadati > Pseudomonadota > Pseudomonadota bacterium. Next base: position 325 of record JBCCIS010000036.1, on the reverse strand, counting down.
ATCAGCGCGCAGTCGACCTGGCACATGCCGTCCTTCCAGGACGGGTCGTGCTCATGCTCGTGCTCGTAGCAGAAGCGGTGGAACAGGGCGGCGAAGCGCTTCTCGTCGTCCAGGTACGTGACCTCGGCGAGCGGCATCGGCGCGTCCTGCAGCATGGTGGCGAAGACCTCGAGGTCCTCGTCATCGTCTGCCTTGATCTTCAGAACATCGACTTTCATCAGGCCGCCACCCTATCAATTTGCGCGCCGCATGCGGAGAGTTTCTCGACCAGGCACTCATAGCCGCGGTCAAGGTGATAGACCCGGTTGATGGTGGTCTCGCCGTC